>JBNMLY010000012.1:0-35641 GCA_050875065.1 Otoolea sp.
GAATCCGTACATGTGACCCAGAGCATGAGCAAAGCTGGTTATCCATACGACAATGCACCGATGGAGAGATATTTTAATACATTGAAAAATGAGTGTACAAATCTGTATGAATACGATGGGGAGGATGCCCTCTATCAGGCTGTTGAGGAATTTGCGTATGTCGAATATAATTATGTTCGCCCGCACAGCTACAATGGCTATGCGACGCCTCATGAAGCGCGAATCAGCGCATAACTGCAATGCTCTTTTTTAGCCGCAAGTGTTACAAAAACGCTTGACCACAACAACATGTTATTGCTCTACACCGCTTTTTGCAGAACGCAATCCCATACAGACGGATATTTTTCCGATCATCGTTTATGAGGTATTCCTGGTAACGGCGATCCTGAATCTGATCAAGAGCTTTCTGGCAGGCTGTTTCCATTTCATCAAAGCTTTTTGTATACTTTAATTCAATGACAATGCCCGCATCCGGATCATCAGTTTCTACAATAATGTCCGCAAATCCTTCTCCGGCTTCGACATTTGATTTTACAAGCCAGTCGGCATTCCCGGTCAGTATGCCGACAAGAAGGTTATGATAGGAACTTTCCTTTTCTTCTTTTCTTGCTTTTGTGTCAAAAACGCTGATGGAATTGCTCAGTACACGGTTTAAGTACTGCTCGATTCCTTTGGTATCACCTTCCTCGACGGCTTTCCAGAATGCGGTCAGGCGCTCCGTATTGCTGAAGATTGATTTCTTAAACCATTCGTTTATTTGAAGCCGGAAAACCTCGCGCACTTCTCGGTTCGGAATGACCAGACGGTACGCCCCATCTTCTGTTCTTCCAACCTGTGTAAGATATCCGGTCGTAAATAGCACGCTCCAGAGGTTTTCGATACTCTGATCGATTTCCTCATAAGTAAGATCCAGGCGAAGTTCCTTTTCAATTGCTTCCCCGGCAATCAGGCGCTCAATCTCATTTTTTGTTGTTTTATTTGCCTTATCAATAAATCGCTTTACCAAATCATTGCCGCTCGTATTGATCCAATATGCCTCCGGATTTGCCCCCGGATCATCCTTAGCTCGATCCACAAAATTGATAACATCCCACGGACAATAAACATCCGCATTTCCGAAACGGTAGCCATCATACCATTCTTTCGCTTCCTTGAATCTGTTTTCAAGCTGATAGTCTGAAAGCAGCGTTTGAACCTCTGTATCCGTAAAACCAAACTGCTCATCAAAGCGTGTATCCGTGATCGAAAGAATTTTAAAGTTATTGAGTCCTGTGAAAATACTTTCCTTCGAAACGCGAAGACATCCCGTTAGCACCGCGAATGCAAGTGCATCATTGGTTTTCAATGCTTTTCCAAACATCGCACGGATAAGAAACACCATTTCTTTATAATAGCCATGCTGAAATGCCTTATCAAGCGGAACATCATATTCATCGATAAGGATAACTGTTTTCTTATGATAGTGCGAAGCCAACAGTTCGGAAAGTGTCTGTAAGGAGCCAAGCAATGTCTCCTCCGTCATTTGATATCGTCCGTTCGAAAACATTATCAATGCCTCATATGTTTTCCTTGCGTTTTCATCCAATATTTTGCTTTTTCCAAGAACAACATGACGCTTTGCTTCTTTTGAAATCAACTCCATCATCTGGTACATCGCACTTTCAAAACTTAGCCCTTCAACATTTTTGAGTGAGAGAAAGATGACTGGATATTGACCCATGTGCCGCTCACAAAGTGCGTGATTTTCAGAAACATAGAGTCCATCAAAAAGCAATGGATCTGTTCCAACCTCAAAAAAACACTTTAGCATACTCATGTTAAGAGTTTTTCCAAAGCGACGCGGACGCGTAAACAAGCTTACCTTGCCAAGAGTATCAAATAATTGCTCAATTAATTTCGTTTTATCGACATAGTAATACTGGTTTCTTCGAATTTCTTCAAAGCTTTCAATTCCTACTGGAAGTCTTAATTTTTTTTCCATAAACAATCCTTTCGTTGCCATGGCCGAAAGTCCGCTGCCTTCAGATGATAGGGAATTTGTGCCTCTCTTACGAGAAAGCTTCTATTGTTTCATTATCGCATATATTCTGCAAAAATGGAACCATCCGCAAAAAATACGTGCTTGATTATTTTCTATATAAAATACCTCTTTCCTTTATGAGATTGATTATGTCTTATTAGCCACTACTGTTACAACTATAATTTATCACAACAACCGGAAGAAACGAAACCTACGTAAGATTTCCACAGTTGCCAGTCACAACCTAAAGGGACGAAGCATAGAAGAACGCGCTAAAAGCATCATGAAGCGTAAGCACTATGGACATTGGGAAATGGACACCGTTGTGGGCTGTCAAGGCGGCAACAAGGATTGCTTGCTGGTACTGACAGAACGAAAAACCCGGTTTGAATATATCTTTAAAATCCCGGACAAGTCCCAGCGTAGCGTGATACAGGTTCTGGATCGCCTAGAATCCACCTATGGAATAGAAAATTTCCGCCAGACGTTTAAAACCATCACTATGGATAATGGTACCGAATTTCTGGATATGGCAGGTATAGAGCGTTCCGCCACCTCCCCAGATGCCCGCCGCACGATTGCTTACTATTGCCACCCGTATTGTAGTTTCGAACGCGGTAGTAATGAAAATCTAAACAAGATGATCCGGCGGCATATCCCTAAAGGTGCCGACATAGCCAAATATAGCGAAGAGGATGTAACACGCATCCAAGACTGGATAAACGATTATCCCCGCGCTATCTTCGGCGGTTTATCAGCATGTGAAATGTTTCAAAAAGAGCAGGCATAGAAAAATGTCCAAACGTTTGGACAAAATCCCTTATTTTAGCAATAATGCACAAATTCAAATAGTATATCATTTTAATAACTATAAATGAGCAAATTTGAAAAATTGCACAAAATTATGCCACAGCCTTTACAAAGGAATCAAAATCATGGCAGTTCTTTGCACATTGGAAAAGGTACCTGTATTTTTCCATCTGGATCATGTTGCTGATTTGATGGTATCCTTTTTCAAAAGAGCAGAATTCACCATTTCCCGCTACACACATGTAATACGCCAGTGACATTAACAGCCAGTATCTTCGGATTCCTTGCGCAGAACGTATCTGATAGCCGCCCAATGCCAGCTTTGCCTTACACTGACGGAAAAATATTTCGATTGGCCATCTGCATACATAATGAGACAAGATCGCATCTGTTGATAAGGATACATCTGTGCTGAGGAAAGCCCGCAGAGCTTTCGGATTTCCAAATGCTTTTTCTGGATAACTTAAAAGAACCACAGCATTTTCGATACCGTTGAGTTTTCCTTCATACCGGTACACATAGTATTTTTGATTTTTCACTGTCACAAGGTTAAAATCAGAGCATGTGACCGACAAAAGTACGGCAAATTCGCTGAGCTTCTTCTTGATTCCAAAGGGATAAAGCATTCGGTTTGTTTTTAACGCACCGATGGTATGATATCCCTTAGCAGCAAAGGCATTGATTATTTTTTCAGAAACATACCAGCAGTCACAAAGAAAATAGGACATGACTGGTGGAACAGGCAGTTCCTTTGCGATGTCTTGTACAATGTCGATCTTAGAAATCGATTTATCGTACATGACAAAAGCATAATTCAGAACAATACCATTGCAGGAAAGCATAACCGCAACCGCCTGATGCCCGTAATCCTGTTTTCCCTTTAGATGAGATTGGTGAAAATACGCATCTTCAATGGGATGCAGAGCCCGTGACGAAGGCTTTGTCTTTGAAGCAATCGTATCGTCTACAATACAGAAAACAGGTTTTCCGGTGCGTACTGCTTCTGAATAAATGATTTCAACAACAGAACGCTTTAGGGTATCCGAAAGGAAAGAATCATCCCATTTCCCAGAGTTAAGGAAATGTGCAATCGTAGTTCTGTGACAAGAACTGTTTTTGGCAAAGTCCGTGGTTTTTCCATGATATCCTGATATAAAAATACTGAGCAGGATGCTCATGAGGTGGTTTATCACCCGATTCGAATAAAATTTGCAGAGGTTTAATTTCTTAAACTGGTTGTATATGAATGCCGAATGATGTATAGTATTTGCAGGAGACACCTTCTTTCGTGAATGTTGCAAATGTTGGTTTGGTCACTTTCATTATACAACACAATTGAATTGAAGGTGTCTTTCTTTTGTGCAAAATCACGGACTTGCTCATTTATAGTTAATAAAAAACGTCATTTGTGCATTCTGTTATTTTAACATTTTTTTACATACTTTTCTTGACGTTTTCAGATAATACTCGATTATTCTTGTGTCATCACCAGATTTTTTCTATATTTAGTCCCTATGCCAATCGCAGGTTATCTGAGATTCTTAATAAGTTAATGGCAGTCATGCCTGCTAATGACCTCAAGCGCTTGCAAACGGACATCCATATAAAAAATCCACTTGTCTTGCCCTGTCTCCTATTTCATTTAAAAACTCTCTATCCTTAAAAAGTATCGTAAAAATTAGGGAAATACAAAAAAAACAATTGCACCTCTGCCATATAAAGAGCTATAATCGTAAAAGGAGCATATAGCATATTGACATACGAGAAAAGCATTCAAGGGAAAATGGCTATTTTGATTTTATTGAAGCATATATGGGGATTCAGATAAAAGGAAATGATATGAATTTTAGTATCATACGTTCCGAGTCTCTCGCTATATAATTCTCTTGACATTTATAAGCGAATAAATACAATGCAACTATATGCACGTAATAACCAAGAAAGGAAGTATCTACTATGAAAAACTATATTTGTGCAATATGCAAACGACCTATTACAGATTATACCGACGGACTTTTAGTAAAAATCCAAAAGCCATACGGTAACATCTTGAAAACAGTTCCTGTTCACAAAGGAGATTGCGACCGTAGATTAGTGGCCTTTGGCAGAAGCGACGGACTTAATACCACTTCTAGTATGGAACTGTCTTTCTTCTCCTCTGATGAAGAACGTGCCGAATATATGAATGGTACCTTTTCAATGTCTGACGATGAATTTTTTGACAAATACTTTAACGAAGATGATACTTTGAAAATACATTAATTTCAAAAAAACCATGCAACTGTCTTTGTCTGACCGCCGCATGGTTTTCTTTTTCATTACCTAATATTTTATTTACAAACCCGATTCTCCAGCCGTCCACTCTGCACATAATGCGTATAATACGCTTTCAAATCGTCTCCAAACACCGCCGCCAGATCCGGGTTATTTGCCTTATATACGCTGACATCGAAATTCTCCGACGCTTTACGCCCTTCTGCCATGCCGCACGTATAGAAATGTTCGAATAACTTCTGTGCGTCTGAACCTACAACCGACTGCAGATCCGGATTGTTCGTGTAATAATAATCTGCGTCAAACACCGGCTGATAAGCGCTCATCTGTTCCGCTATCTGATTGCCTGCGGACTGTGTCTGAGTGGATGTATTCGCATTCGAATCTGCACCATTCTTATATGGGCAAACTCCGTTTGGATGAAGATGTGCCGGATAACCGCCACAGTGATAATGATAACTTCCCAGACCGCTCTTATTCTTGTAATCATGATGTCCGCCTTGTGCATCTGTCCGTCCAGAATGAGCTTCCGCTGTAATCATTGTCATATTTGAGACAGTTGTGAAAGATGCCGTCAGCATCATGCAGGACAAAAGTACGGTTCCAAATTTTTTTAAACGTTTCATGATAACTCCCCCTTGTAGCTGTAAAATAAAATGCTCTCCGCTTTGATTGTAACATTTTCATAAGGCAAAAACAAGGCTTTTCCCCATCCCAAAATCTCAGTTTACGCTTTCTTGGCTGCTCCTACTTCTTTCAAATATAAATCTAAAATTTTCATACAAAAATGAGCTATTGCAAACACCAACGTCCACAATAGCCCATTCCTATCCACCACTATATTATCGCTATACGAAACTTTAAAAATTACCTTTTCTCGATTTCTAGCTCCACTCTACTGCATATACTCCTGCTTCACCTTATGATCCACCACATGCCGCTTCGCGAGTTCTTTCGTCACATCCTCCACGCTGATACCCGCATCTGCCATCAGAACCATCGCATGGTAGCACAGATCTGCCAGTTCGTAGATCGTCTCATCCTTATCCTTCTTCGCAGCCGCGATGATCACCTCGGTACACTCCTCGCCGACTTTTTTCAGGATCTTGTCCAAACCTTTGTCGAACAGGTACGTCGTATAGCTTCCTTCCTTCGGGTTCGTCTTACGTCCCATGATCAGGTCATAAAGTCCCTCATAGGAAAATGGTGTGATCTCCTCGTTCTGGTAAACCGGCTCAAAAAAGCAGCTCTCCGCGCCCGTATGGCACGCCGGGCCTTCCTTCACCACCTCGATAATCAATGTATCCTTGTCACAGTCCGCATAAATGCTGGAAATATGCTGCACATTCCCGCTCGTCTCGCCCTTTCTCCAAAGCTCCTGACGGCTGCGGCTGTAAAAACAAGTCTTCTTCTCTCTGAGACTGATCTCCAGACTCTCCTTATTCATCCAAGCCATCATCAGAACCTTCTTACTATAATGATCCTGCACAATCGCCGGAATCAGACCTTTCTCATTAAACTTTAACTCATCCATCTTAAACGACGGCTCTACGCCTGCAATCTCGTTGATATTCTCACTCATACTTTCAATCCTGCCTTACCACTAAAATTTTTTATATACATTCAATTACAAATCTTCATATTTCTATATTTATAACCTTTATAATCTCTTCCGCGCTGCAAATCCATAACCAGCCATTCGCTCAACTATCCGCACAACTCCGCACACCTGATACATAAGCCTCTTTCCTGTTTCATCGCATCCCTGCGTCCAGCGCAGCGCCGACGCCCCCTCCCGCGATCCACAGGAAAACAGGCGTCCAAAAACTGTAGAAAACGTCGCATACGCCGGTGCTTAGTGAGGTTTTTTCGAACTTAGCACCGCTGCGTAGGCGCAAGAGCGCAAGCATTTTTCGGAAGTTTCTGGACGCCTGTTTTCCGTCCCCTTCACGAAAAAGCACCGCCCTCAAACTCTTTACTCCATGCGTTTTAGATCAACCGCATCTCCACCCCATTCTCCGCCAGATACTGTTTCAATTCCTTAATATTCACTTCTTTCCGGTGGAAAATACTCGCGGCCAGTCCCGCGTCAATCTGCGGATACTGGAAGAGGTCTAAGAAATCTTCCTTCTTCCCCGCACCGCCCGATGCGATGATCGGCACATCGACGCGCTTCGCGATCTCCAAAAGCATCGGAATATCAAATCCCTGCTTCACGCCGTCCGTATCGATACTGTTGACCACCAGCTCGCCTGCGCCGCGTTTGACGCCGGATTCGGCCCATTCAAGCGCATCGATGCCGGTATCGACCCGACCGCCCTGCTTGAATACGTGATATTCGTTTCCGACCCGTTTAACATCCATCGAAAGCACGACGCACTGATCGCCGTAGCGGTGCGCCGCCTCGGTGATGAGCTCCGGATTTTTGATCGCGCCGCTGTTGACGCTGACCTTGTCCGCGCCGCATTTTAAGACGCGGTCGAAATCATCCAGCGTGCTGATGCCGCCGCCGACGGTCAGCGGGATGAAAACCCGTTTGGCCGCCTCGGTCAGGATGTCGGTAAAGATTTTTCTTCCTTCTACGCTCGCCGTAATATCATAAAATACCAGCTCGTCCGCGCCGCTCTGGTTGTAAAATTCCGCCATCTCGACCGGATCCGCCACATCCTGGATTCCCTCGAAATTGACGCCTTTCACGACACGCCCGTTCTTTACATCCAGACACGGAATAATACGTTTTGAAATCATGCCGCTTCCTCCTGATTTCTTTTTCAGACTATTTATTCAAATGGTTCGAATTGTTTCTTCGCCGTCTTTTATATGGCTATTCCCTTAAACGGAACATTTCAGCGCTTCCTTCAAATCGATTGCTCCCAGATACAGTGCTTTTCCTAAAATCGCACCGTACACCTCATTTTTCAGGATCTCAATCTCTTTGAGGCTGCTGATTCCGCCGGACGCCACGATGTCCAGCCCCTCGATCTGCGACAGTTCTTTGTACAGTTCCAGGTTCGTTCCCTGCATTTTCCCATCGCGGGAAATATCGGTGTAAATGACGGTTTTCACGCCGGTATCGCGCAGACGGCGGCAGAAATCAACGCCTCTTACCTCGCTCGTCTCCAGCCATCCATGCGTTGCTACAAAGCCGTCCTTCGCGTCCACGCCGACGGCAATTTTATCGCCATATTTGCGGACCATTTCTTCGACAAATGGGTAATTTGTGACTGCCACCGTGCCGAGAATCACGCGTCCGGCTCCAAGCGATAAGTATTTGTCGATGGATGCCTCATTGCGGATGCCGCCGCCGACTTCTACAAATAATCCAGTTGTCTTAATCAATTTCTCTATCGTATCAAAATTTGCCAGCGCCGCGTCTTTCGCGCCGTCCAGATCGACCACGTGCAGGTTTTTCGCGCCCTGCTCTTTGAATCCCAGCGCCACCTCTTCCGGCCGGTCGCTGAATACTGTCATCTGGTTATAGTCGCCCTGCACCAGGCGCACCGCCTTGCCATCCCGCAAATCAATCGCCGGAAATAACTCCATATTTTTATCCTCTCTTTTTATATCTCCGAAAACGCCTTCAAAATCCGCAGCCCCACTTCGCCGCTCTTCTCCGGGTGGAATTGACAGCCCATGACATTTCCATTGGCCGCCGATGCCGTGACCGGAATGCCGTACTCCGCGGTTGCCAGCAGGCTTTCGTCACAGTCTTTTCCATAGAAGCTATGGACAAAATAAACGTAATCGCCTTCTTTGCTGTATTTGAACAGCGGATGCTTCTTTCCTTTTTCGGTCAGATGCAGGCTGTTCCAGCCCATGTGCGGTACTTTTAAGTTCGCCGGAATGTCTTCTTTTAAGTCTGCCATCACGCCCGGAATCAGTCCCAGGCCCCGATGCTCGCCGTATTCATAGCTTTTATCAAAGAGAAGTTGCATTCCAAGGCAGATTCCCATGATCGGTTTGCCCGCTTTCGCCTCTTCAAGCAGCGGTTCTGCCATTCCGGATCCGCGCAGCTTCGCAATCGCATCGCCATACGCGCCGACGCCCGGTAAAATGATGTGATCCGCTTTTCTTAAATCTTCCGGATCGCGGCTGACTTTATTTTCCAGTCCCAGGTAACTGAGGGAGGAACTGAGGGAAAACAGATTTCCCACGCCGTAGTCAATAATTGTTATCATTTGCGGCCTCCTATCTTAAATCACAAAACACCTTTTGTCGATGGAATCTCGTCCCGATACTTCTCATCGATCGATACCGCCTCGCCGAGCGCGCGTCCCAGTCCTTTGAACATCGCTTCGATGATATGGTGGCTGTTTTCGCCGTGGAACATCTTAAAATGCAGCGTCATCCGGCTGTTGGAGGACAATGCAATCATAAATTCCTTCACAAGCTCCGTATCGAAATCGCCCACCTTCTCGGTCGGGATGTCCACATCCATCACCAGATAGGAACGTCCGCTTAAATCGAGCGCTGTCATCACCAGTGTTTCATCCATCGGAAGCAGGAAGCTGCCGTAGCGGCGGATGCCCTTTTTATCGCCCAGTGCCTCCAAAATCGCCTGTCCCAGAGTGATTCCGATATCTTCCGTGGTATGGTGGTAATCGACCTGCGTATCGCCGTCGCATTTCAATGTGAGGTCAAAACGGCCATGTCTGGCAAAGAGTTCCAGCATATGGTTTAAAAATCCACAGCCTGTATCCACCTGATATTTTCCTGTTCCATCTAAATCAATCGACAGGCTGATTTTCGTCTCTGCCGTGTTTCGTTCCAATGAAACCTTGCGTTCTTTTGACATTTCTGCCAACCTTCCTTTCCTGTTCGCAGCCGCATCGCCGTGTCACTTGCGCCTTGTCATGTGAAAACGTTTCACATCAAAACACATCCATCCACAGCACAAACTCCCACAAACTTCTTCATTATGATTTTGCTCCATTTGCCGCCGCACGCGCCGCTTCCACCAGCTTCTTCGTCTCCTCAACAAACGTCTCCATCTCTTCCTCGGATCCGATGGAAATACGGACATAATCTTTGATCCGCTCGCTGTCCCAGCGTCTTACCAGGATCCCCGCCTCGCGCAGTCCGTCAAAATAGACTTTTCCCGGCATATCGCCGCTCTTGGCAAAAATGAAGTTTGTCTTCGAATCCAGCACCGTAAATCCGAGTGCCCGAAGCGCTTCGGTCGTTTTTTCCCGTGTCTTGCAGATGCGTCCGGTACATTCTTTCGTGTAATCCCAGTCGCGCATCGCCGCCGCACCGGCCAGAATCGACAGACGGTTGACGTTGTACGGGTTGAAACTGTATTTGATCCGGTTCATATCGGCAATCAGGTCTGGATTAGCGATGGCAAATCCGACACGCGCGCCGGCTAAGCTACGGGATTTGGAAAAGGTCTGGATAATCACCAGATTTTCGTATTTCGGAAGCAGGGATACACACGATTCACCGCCAAAATCCACATACGCCTCATCCACCATCACAACGCGGTCCGGATTGAACGCCGCCACCTCCTCAATCGCAGAGAGCGGCAGGCTCATGCCCGTCGGGGCGTTCGGATTGGCGATGATCACGTTATTTCCACAATTTTTATACGGTTCAATCTTTAAAGTAAAATCTTCCTCCAGCGGAACTACCTTGAACGGGATTCCATAAAGCCCGCACAGCGCCGGATAGAAGCCATACGTCAGATCCGCGAACTGCAGCGGCGCATTCTGGTCGCAGAAGGCCCGGAATGCAAAACCTAAAATCTCGTCCGAACCATTGCCCGCGATGACCTGATTCGTTCCTACACCGTAGTGATCAGCGATTGCCTCAATCAGGACGCGCTCTTCCGGATCGGAGTAAAGACGCAGATTTGCAAGTTCCGGCGGCATAACCTCGGTAGCCTTTTCCGCCATTTTTCCAGCTTCTTTCGCGCCTGCATCGCATCCACAGCCAGCCTTTTCCGACGGCGCTGCTGTCCCCGCACTGCCACAGCCAGCCGCTTTTTCCGCCTGACTCGCTGCAATTTCCTCATACCCCGCCAGAATCGCCTCTGCCACCTTCGGGCTCGGCGGATACGGGCATTCGTTTGTATTCAGCTTGATAAATTTCCGCCCCTGTGGCTGCTCACCCGGTGTGTACGGAAGAAGTGATTCGCTTGCTTTGCTCAAAAAACGGCTCATATCTGCCTACGCCTCCTTTTTATTCTCTGCTGCGGCTTCTTTCGCCGCTTTTTCTTTTGCTTCTTTCTCTTTCTTTTCCTGTTCTTTCTTCTTCTGGTGCGCTTCCACCGCACCTTTCAGCTTCTCCGCCATCTCGGTGATCTGCTGGTTTTTGAACTCAAAGCTGCTCTTGTTGGCGATGAAACGTGCGCTGATCGGCAGGAACTCTTCCAGCACTTTCAGGTGATTTTCACGGATCGTATTGCCCGATTCGACGATATCCACGATAACGTCCGAAAGTCCCAGAATCGGCGCCAGCTCGATGCTTCCGTTTAATTTGATAATATCAATATCGCGTCCCAGCTTCGCGTAATGCTCTTTCGCAATATTCGTAAATTTCGTTGCCACGCGCACCGGGCGATCCTTGTCCTCGACATAGTCTTCTTTTCCGGCCACGCACATCCGGCATTTTCCAAGCCCCAGGTCCAGAAGCTCATATACATCCGGGTTGCTCTCCATCAGAATGTCTTTTCCGACGATTCCGACGTCCGCCGCATGGTGTTCGACGTAGATTGCCACATCGCTCGGTTTTACAAGCAGGTAGCGGACGCCTGTCTGCGGATTCTCAAACACCAGTTTCCGATTTTCATCGTAAATACTCTTGCAGTCATATCCGACCGACGCCAGGAGTTCGTACACCTGATCGCCCAGTCTTCCTTTTGGCAGTGCTATGTTTAACATCTCACGCCCTCCTTTCCGCTCTCCTGAAAGGCCGTTTCCCGATCCTCTTCCAGGGAAAGGCGTCCGTCATACCGGTACAGATAGCAGTAACGCAGGTCCTCCGGCACGGTTTTCTCCACCCGCACACGCAGCCCCTGGCGGCGCAGACTTTCAACCGCCTGGCACAGCCGCACCACATCAACATTCGGCTCATAGAGTACCAGCGCATCGACGTCGTAGCGGATACTCTTCTCCGGCAGGCGCTCCAGCTCTTTTAAATAGATGGCAAATCCGATCGCGTCGGCTTTCTTTCCTAATTTTGCCATCATGCCGTCGTACTGACCGCCGGAAAGCACCTGGCGGGCCAGACCGTCTAAGAATCCCTGGAAAATGATACCGTTATAGTATTCAATATCGTTGATCATCGAGAAATCCAGGCGTACCTTGTCAAGCTGTCCGCCCAGTCCCATCGCTTCCAGAACCGCATACAGGCGGGATAAGAGAGCAACCGCCTCTTTCATCTTCGGCGTATCCGCGATCGTGCCTGCCTCTGCCAGAACCTGCTTAAATTCTCCGTACAGTCCGGATACCTTCATCAATTTCTCTGTGTCACCCTCCGTCAGTGCCAGATCCGCACACAATTTTTCCAGTCCACTGCGGTTTTTCGTCCGAATCAAACCTAATATGATATCTTTCTGCTCGGAACTGACCGAAAGTTCTTCCATCAGCCCAACCACAAAGTCCATGTTGGAAATCTTGAGCACATAGTCCGTCTCAAAGTCCTCCAGACTCTTGAGTGCCAGCGCCAGCACTTCCGCGATCACGCAGTCATCCACGCCGCCCATGCACTCCAGTCCCATCTGGCTGATCTCTTTATAGGTGTGGCTTTCTTTGCTCTCACGGTATACACTCTCCAGATAATAGACCTTCTCGCACGTATTCTTATCTGCCTTGGTGTTCTTCGCGATGCTCAGCGTCACGTCCGGTTTCAGCGCCATCAGACGTCCGTCTAAATCTGTAAACGTCGGCACATTTTCGCCTAACAGGAAACTCTTATTCGCTGCATACAAACTATATTCCTCAAACCGCCCCATCCGGTACTTGCGGTATCCATAACTCTCATAAAGGCCTCTCAACCGAAGCGTCGCCGCCTCCGCCCTCCGAAGGCTCTGAATCTCTAAATTCATGCTCTGTCTCCTCTTCCAAAACTGCCGCCGCAACTGCCCGCCTCAATCAATTCCACCGGACAATTACCCGTTCGTCTATATCCTGCCGTTATAGCTCCCATCACTTTTGTTTATCTTGCTATCATGGTAGTGTGGTAAAGTGTTTTCTATATACTATCATTCCTTGGGGAAATTTGCAACCACTTTTTTTAGAATATTTACTCTATAAAACACTAAGCATTCCTACCATAATAATAAATTAAAAAACACTCCTTTTCTTCTTACTAGTAAATAAGCCACCCATCGCTTTAAAATAAAAGAAAAAATCGGAGCTAGGAAAAATTGCAGAATCAGCGTTCTGGTTATCGATTGTACGCATCCCCCGCCATATGTCCGAATGTGACGGACTTCAGTCCGACACAGGCGAACATATGTAGCGAAAGCAAGCGAACAATGATAACCAGAGACGTTGATGGCGCAATTTTTCCTAGCTCCGATTTTTTCCACCTCGACCTTATTTTTATGCCTTATTCTTTTATCACTTTTTCTAATATCGGATTCAAAATCTCCGTCCACGGCGTATACGCATCCTCCTTCTCCAGATGTGTCAGCGCCATCCAATTCAGGCCTCCCGGCGTCATTTCTCTGGCCAGATCTTCCAGATCTCCGTCCCACGTCGCCGCCTTGCGGGACAGCGCCCCGGTAAATTCGGTAATATACGCCCGGACTGCCGGCTCATCCAGCCCATTTTTCTCGCACCACTGGATAATCACGGTCAGAAGCATGTAGTACGCGCTCATCAACCCCGTTGTGCTTCGAAGGATCGCGATCTGCTTCGGCGTATCGACCGGAACCGGCTTGCCGACGTGGCTCATCAGATCCACTACCTCCGGGATGTTCGGATAAATAACCACCGGTCCGAAACGGTTTGCTGCGAAGGTTAACGGCACAACATCCGCCAGAATCTCTCTCGGCCCAAACATTTCTTCGATGCGCTTTAAGCTCAGCGTTGCAACTAGATTGATAAATTTCTTTTCCGGTCCGATATGAAGCGGTTTTAAGATCTCCTCCGCCGCCTCATGCAGCAGCGCTGCAAAGACCCAGTCCGATCGTTCTACAACCTCCTGATTATCCGCCGCGATCGACACAATCTCCGGATATTTCTCATGCAGCATCCGCGCCCGCTCTTTGTTTCTCGGTGACACGACGATCTGCAGATCTTCCATTCCGCTCTCGCAGAAGCCGGTGACAACAGAGGTTGTGATGATTCCCGTTCCGATAAATCCTAACTTCATAAATCTGTCCTCCCTTACTTTCTCGCACACTCCCCGTCAAGTCCCAGCAAAATTTTCAGCCCATGCTCCAACTCCGGCAGAATGTATTCCAGGCATTCCCGCACTGCCTTCGGGCTGCCCGGCAGGTTGACAATCAGCGTGCCTTTCCGGATCCCGCTTGCCGCACGGCTCAGCATCGCCCGCTTTGTAAACTGTAAGCTGTACGCCCGCATCGCCTCCGGGATACCCGGAACCATCCGCTCAGCAACCGCCAGCGTCGCCTCCGGCATCACATCGCGCGGGGAAAATCCCGTTCCGCCTGTCGTCAGAAGCAGATCCGCCCTTCCCTCGTCGCAGATCTCCTTCATCGCCTCTTCTAACATCGCCTGATCATCCGGCAATACCTTCTGCCAGACCACCTCATAACCGGCTTCTTTTACCATTTCTGCGATCACCGGACCGCTCACGTCCTCCCGCTTTCCTGCGTACCCCGAATCACTCGATGTAATAATTGCAGTCCTCATTGTTTTCCCGCCTTTCTTTGCTCAATTCCTATTCAGTCCCTGCATTTGCTTTCCACTTGCATTTCTGTGAACCCCTGCTTCACTTTCCACAAAAATGTCTCTTTCTATCTGTCTCCTCCTCAGGTTTCCGCCTATGCTGATGCCAAACTTCCACATTTCCTACACCTCTTCCAGAATCTCCAGATCATCCCCCTCTTTGATCACACCGCCGTGCAGCACCTTCGTAAATACGCCCTCACGCGGCATGATGCAGTCTCCCATCGCCTGGAAGATTGCACATCCATGATGGCATTCTTTTCCGATCTGCGTCAGTTCCAGCACGACATCGTTGCATTTAAATTTTGTCCCGATCGGAAACGTCTTGAAATCGATTCCTTCCACCACCAGATTTTCCCCGAATGCACCGTCCTCGACCTTTGCACCGCGCGCGCAAAATTCCTGAATCCGGTCATACGAAAGAAGGCTGACCTGGCGATGCCATTTGCCCGCATGGGCATCGCCCTCGATTCCATAGTCCTCAATGAGACGGATCTGATGGACATTTTTCTTCTGAGTCCCTTTTCGTTCACTGGTGCACGTTGCGATTACTTTTCCCATGATCGTTTTTCCTTTTCTTTCCCTTAGATTTCCATTTTATTTCGTATACGATATATCTCTTATGACATTCCATTGCTTCGCACGTTCACTGCAGGAATCAGGAACTATAAACCATACGAACGCCTAACTTGCATGATAAAACTTTGTTGAAAGCAATTTTACATAAAAATTTATATAATCATTTACCTGCTTATCCGCCTATCTGCGACATTCCCCGATGCTCCCGGTCTGCAAAATCCGCCGTTTTTTCAAAACTATGCCCTTTCGGCTTCTCCCAGATCGCCCGTTCCACCGCCCGACGCAGTTCTTCCTCGCTGCTGCCGCCGCGCAGAATCGGCTTTAACTCCACTCCATTGTCATACTGAAGGCAGCTCTTTAAGAATCCTTCGGAAGTCAGCCGGATCCGGTTGCATTCGGAACAGAATTTATGGCTGACCGCGCTGATAAAGCCAATCCGCCCTTTAAAGTCCGGAACCGCAAAATAATGGCAGGGGCCATTGCCCGGCACATCGTCGCACCGCGTGAACGTTCCAAACGCCGCTTCCAGTTCTGCCCGGAGTGTCTCTTCTTTTATAAATGGGAACCGCGCCCCCATGCCGATCGGCATCATTTCGATGAAACGGATCGGCACATCGTGATCTTTGGCCAACGCAGCAATCTCCAACAGCTTCTGTTCCTCGATCCCCAGCACCGGGACACAATTAATTTTCACCTGCATCCTGCCCTTTTGAAAGGCCGTTTCCAGCCCCCGGCGCACCGCCGCCAGTTCATTCCGCCGTGTCAGCCGCTGATATACCACCGGATCTAAGGTATCGAGGCTGACTGTGACCGCATCCACCCCGGCGTCCGCCAGCGCATCATAATATTCTGCCAGCCACACACCGTTTGTCGTGAGCGTCAGGCTCTCGATCCCCGGAATCCGCTTCAAGGCCGCCGCCAGCTCCGGCAGTCCCCGCCGTACCAGAGGTTCCCCGCCGGTCAGCTTGATTTTACGGACTCCCAGACCCGCAAAAACACCGCAGATCCGTTCAATTTCATCAAAGCGCAGAATCTCATCATGGGAAATACTGCTTACGCCTTCCTCCGGCATACAATACACACAGCGCAGGTTGCAGCGGTCCGTCACTGAAATACGGACATAATCAATCGTTCTGCCATACCTGTCCTTCACCGCACAAACTCCCCGCTTTTTCCGCCCGATTTCGCTTCCAGATGAATCTCTCCAATCTCCATCCGTTTGTCAATCGCCTTGCACATATCGTAAATGGTCAGAAGTGCCACGCTGACGCCGGTCAGTGCCTCCATCTCGACGCCGGTCTTTCCTTCCAGTTTGGCGGTACAAAGCGCCTTGATCGTCCGTTCTTTTTCATCCACCTCAAAATCCACACTGCACTTCGTAATGAGAAGTGTGTGACACATCGGAATCAGATGCGCCGTCTGTTTCACGGCCATGATGCCCGCCACGCGCGCCACGCCCAGGACATCACCCTTTGCAACCGTTCCTTCCAGCACCGCCCGCATAACCGCTTCATTTACATGAATTTTTCCGGACGCCGTCGCCGTCCGGCTTGTGACCGCCTTTTCCGTCACATCCACCATGACGGCATTTCCTTTTTCATCAAAATGCGTCAGCTTTTCTGTCATAATTATCCCTCTCTCAGCAGCATCAGATCTTCCGGCGCGATTCCGATCCGGACCCGATCGCCGCGTTTATACTGCTTCAACGGCTCACTCTGTTTATAGTCCACTTTCCACCAGAGGATCTCCCGCTCCGGCTTCTGCGCGGATGTTTCTGCCACCTTTTCTCCCGGCATTTCTATCCCGTCTGCCGGACGCAGCAAAATATCCCACTCAAATGGCTGGCAGAGCATGTCCACCCATTCGCACAGGAATTCATTGGCGCCGCCCTTCGCCGGATAAAATTCATGCGCCCGGATACCAATGTAGGCGATCGCATCGGAAACTTTTTCCGCCGTCTGAAGCGTAAGCCCCCAGTCAAGTGCCTCCACCTCATAGTCGCCCAGCCGCTTGATGCGGCTGAAATTTTTACATCCGGTCAGGCGCGCCGCCGTGACGTTTTCCGGCTTCTGGAAGATCGCCCGCGTCTCTCCTTTCATCGCCACCTGTCCACGGTTTAAGATGATGCTCTTTTCGCAGAACCGATAGACCTCATCCCGGCTGTGGCTGACCATCAGCACATCGCCCGTGTAGCCGCGCAGCACTTCCCGCACCTGAAACTGCAACTGCTCTTTCAGATAATAATCAAGCGCTGAAAATGGCTCATCTAACATGATCACATCCGGCTCATAGACGAGGATGCGCGCCAGCGCCACGCGCTGCTGCTGCCCGCCGGAAAGCTGCGCCGGATACCGTTTTTCCAGCCCTTCCAGTTTAAAAAGCCGGATCATGCGGGCCACCGCCGCCTGTTTCTGCGCCCTGCTGCCCGAAAGTCCCGCCGCGATATTCGTTTCCACGGTCATATTCGGAAACAGCGCATAATTTTGAAATAGATAGCCAACTTTCCGCTTCTGAGGCGGCAGGTTAATGTGTTTTTCTGAATCAAAGAGCACCCGTCCGTTCAAAACGATCCGTCCCTCATCCGGCGTCTCGATTCCGGCAATACACTTGAGCGTCATACTCTTTCCGCTTCCGGAAGCGCCGAGAATACCCATGATGCCGCCGTCGGTATCAAACGATACATCCAGCGAAAAGCCGGAAAATTTCTTTTTGATCGTCGCCTGCAGACTCATCGCGCGCCTCCCTTCTGTGCATCCGCTTCTCCATCCGCAAACAGTTCCACCGAAACTTTTGCGTCCTGGCCGCCCATCTCCCGGCTTTCAGCTTCTACACGGTTTTCCTTCTTTTTACGATTTCCGCGTCCACGCACATCCCGCCGCGACAGCACATTCATCAACACAACGACCAGGAAGGAGATCACCACGATGATCCACACATACTGGTACGCCATCGACATTTTTCCGGCCGCCACCTGCGAATAGATGGCAAGCGGCAGTGTCTGCGTCTTTCCGGCGATATTTCCCGCCAGCATCGCGGTCGCACCAAACTCCCCAAGCCCTCTCGCAAAGGCAAGGATCGCACCGCTTAAAACGCCCGGCATCGCCGACGGCAGGATTACCTTCCAAAAGATACGGCTCTCGGAAAATCCCAGCGTCCGCGCCGCATAAATAAGCGTCACATCGACCTGCTCAAACGCGCCCCGCGCCGCCCGGTACATGAGCGGAAACGAGATCGCCACCGCCGCGATCACAGTTGACACCCAGGAAAAGACAATTTTCACGCCAAATACATCCAGAAAAAGCTGTCCGAGCGGCCGTTTCA
The DNA here is from genome assembly GCA_050875065.1 of Otoolea sp. GTDB lineage: Bacteria > Bacillota > Clostridia > Lachnospirales > Lachnospiraceae > Otoolea. The sequence continues at coordinate 18,865 of JBNMLY010000012.1, forward strand.
CGCCAAAAATCATCAGCAGAAAGAAACCTGCGACCGTCGGCGGCAATACCATCGGAAGCGTCAGGATGCCATCCAGTACCATTTTCACTTTCTCAGAGCGCGCCGAGACAACCAACCGCGCCATCCAGACCCCCAGAAAAAACGTAATAATGATCGACAGCGTTGCCGTTTTCATCGATATCCATATCGGAGACCAGTCCATCTTTCTTCCCCCTTTACCGTCTGTCAAATTTCCGTCCTAACGGTTCATTTCCTTCACGAATATTTCCCGTTATATAAAAACTGCCGCAGAACACCTGGTTTTCAACGGACCCTGCATTCTGCGGCGGATTTTATTCCATACATTCACTGTCTGTCCCTTTGCTGTTCACACAGTCGGCTGCATTCCCAGACAATCATCGCTCCCGGCTTATTTATTTGCTGTGAAGCCATACTCCGCAAAGAAGGAGAGTGCATCATCGGTTCCCAGATAATCTACAAACTTCTGAGCTGCATCCTTCTTTGTGCTTGCGCTTACTACACCAACCGGGTAGATAACCTTCGATACGCTTCCTTCCGGTGCATATCCGACTACTTTTACCTGATCAAACTGATCGCTGGTGGTTGCATCGGTCAGATATACGATACCTGCGTCAGCACTTCCGGCTGCTACCCAGCTTAAAACCTCGGTTACGTTGGTGCCGAAGCTTGTCTTCGCCTCTACCTCATCCCACATACCCAGATTCTCAAATGCTTCCTTGGAGTACTGTCCAACCGGAACACTCTCCGGATCGCCCAGGGCAATCTTCTCTGCCTTTGTGATATCCTCAAAACCGGTAATTCCCAGGGTAGAATCCTTCGGAACGATCAGCGCGATCTTGTTTTCCAGAAGTTCTACGACAGAATCTGCGTCAACCAGTCCCTCATCCTCCAGCGCGTTCATCTGCTTCATCGCTGCGGAGAAAAATACGTCTGCATCTGCGCCCTCTTCGATCTGGGTCTGCAGCTTTCCTGAACTGTCAAAGGTGAAGCTCAGTTTGATGTCCGGATTCTCTTTCTCAAATGCCGGCTGGATCCTGTCTTCCATCACGTACTGAAGGCTGGCAGCCGCCGCTACCAGGATCTCCTGCTGATCGCCGGCTGCTTCTGCTTCCTCTTTAGCTGTCTCAGTCTCTGTCGCCTCTGCCTCGGTCTCCAAAGCTTCTGTCTCCGCCGGTTTGCTGGATGAGCAGGCTGTCAGGGATGCCGCCGCCATCGCTGCTGCTAATACAAGCGCCCATGTTTTTCTCATTGTCTGGTTCCTCCTCGTTTCTTTTGTGCCAGTCTCCCTCTCCTGCCCATGGCGGAGTGGCCATTCACACGTCCATCTGATTCGTTGTTGTTTCTAAACTATAACGAATATTTACTTCAAAATACTATCATGAGGAACTTTTTTTGTCAATCGCCCATTGATTTTCCTGTTTCAGATCTGCACATCCGGCGGCCGTCCCTATATCACACACCATAGTCCTCGATCAGCACATCCATCACGCCCCCGCAGACCATGCCCTCATCCTCGGCGGCCTCACCGCTCAAATCCACATGCACCACCCGGTAACCGCCGCTTCCAATCAGCCTGCGTGCCTCGCCAAGCACCGCCGCTTCACTGCAGCCGCCGCCAATGCTGCCGAGAATCCTGCCGTCGCGGTATACGATCATCTTTGCCCCCGCGCCGCGCGGCGAGGACCCCTGCGAAGCGATCACCGTCACAACCGCCTTCGGTTCATCCGTCTCCTCCGCCAAGCGCTTTAAGACCTCAAAATCCAGATCGGAACGGTTTTTGACCCGTTTGTCCTCCCGATCCAGGCGTTTTACCTGGATAATCTCTGCCATGATTGAGATCGCGATCTCCTCCGGCGTCACTCCACCGATCTTAAGTCCGATCGGGCTTCTCAAATGCGACATCCGCTCCGGGTCATAGCCATCGTCCAAAAGTTCCTGCTTCACAATCGCAACACGGCGGCGCGATCCGATCATTCCCAGATAGGCCGGTTCCTTTCCCTGTCCGATCATTCGCAGACATTCCGCATCATGGCGGTGCCCGCGCGTCAGAATACAGATATAATCACTCTCCTGAATCTTTAAGGCTTCCAGCGCATGGGAAAATTCATCGCAAATCACCTGCTCCGCCATCGAAAAACGCCCCGGGTTGGCAAAGGAAAGGCGGTCATCCACCACCGTCACTGAAAATCCGACCCGCGCGCCAAATTCCGCCACCGGAAGCGCCACATGGCCGCCGCCCAGAATAATCAGGCGTTCCTTCGGGAAAAACGGCTCGGCCACCTCCCACGCCTCCTGCTTACGCCTGCACGCCGGACATCCCTGCAAAAGAGCTTCCATCCCCGTTTCCGAGGCATCCGCACGCTCTTTTAATTCTGTCTTCATATCCGAACAACTGCCCGCCTCCCCTCGAAACTGTCTCTCCAGAACCAGGCATGGCGCTTCCGTCAATTTTTCAAGAATCTCACGATACCAATTCATCTATTTCTATCTCCATTTTCTCTTTTCCCATCCAAACTATCGTTTCGCATTTCTTCTCCCTTTTTCCTAAGCGCTTTTCATTTCACCTTTCACACACTTCGCATATTTGGGTCAGATAGTCTCTCTTTACTTTCCAAATCCGCAGTTCGGGAAAATACAGGTTGGACAGTTTAAACAAAGACCGCCCGCGCCCATTTTCGCCAGATCCACTTTCGTCACCGGTACGTCCGCCATCACGCGCGGAAGAATCAGATCAAAGATCGTCCGTTTCGCATACATTACACAGCCCGGAAGCCCCAGGATCGGCCTTCCGTCTTTTGTATACGCCAGCAAAAACATCGCGCCCGGAAGCACCGGTGCGCCGTAAGAGACGATCTCCGCGCCTGTCTGCTTGATCGCACTCGGCGTCGTATCGTCCGGATCGACACTCATACCGCCGGTACAGACGACAAAATCCGCACCCTGCGCCAGCCATTCTTCGATCGAGGCCGTGATTTTCTCTGGATTGTCATCCACAATCGTCTGTCCCAGAACCTCTACCCCAAATTCTGAGAGTTTTTCCCGGATCACCGGTCCAAACTTATCCTCAATCCGACCATAAAATACTTCATTTCCAGTCGTCACGATACCCGCCTTCTTATTTTTGTACGGGATCAGCTTTAAAAGCGGCTCCGGCCCCGCCGCCTCCTTCGCCTGTTCCATCTTTTCTTTCTCGATCACCAGCGGAATAATGCGGGTTCCCGCCAGCTTATCGCCCTTTTTGACCGGGAAATTCGTCCGGCGCGTCGCGATCATCATCTCAGGCAGGCTGTTGACCTTCAAAAGACGTTCTTCATCCACCTGAAACAGCCCGTCCGTCTCAGCAATCAGCTCGATCTTTCCTTCCTTTGGCGCGGTCGCCCGCATATACTCATTCTGGCAGATACCGCGCAGGATGTCCGCCGCCTCATCCTCGTGATATTTCGTATCATCTTTCTCCCAGACATACAGATTGTCCTTTCCGATCGAGAGGAGAACCGGAATATCTTCCTCGCGCACGATGTGTCCCTTGCGGAACACCGCATCCTTCGTGACTCCCGGAATAATCTGGGTCATATCATGGCAGAGAACATGTCCTACCGCCTCGGTTGTTTTTATTAATTTCATGATTTCTTTCCCCCTTTCTGAATGATAGAATCTCGTTGTCAATCAATGTCCTTCCCGTTTTAGGATTTCATTAATGAAAGTCCCGCATATCTGTCAATATATCAAAGAGACAATTTCGTTTTTTCCGCCATCGACTCGGCTTGCTTTTGTCAAAATTTGTTTACCTTGTAGCATAGGCTTTTTCTATAGATATAAGCCTGCTATTCCATCCTCTATGTTAATTTTTTATTTTATACGATTGTATCATCAAAAATAGTTTGTGTAAATTATATCCAAATATTGAATATACCTTTACCGAATCCGCTCTATCTTAAAGCGCAGTCATTACAGATAACAAATTAATCGTGAAATAACAGTACTAATTACACGGGAAGCAACCAACTGCAAAAACACAGTTTGTGATATACTATAAATATATTTGCAAAAAAATATTTTTGAGGATATCTTTATGACAGCTCCTTTTTAATGTATTTATATTTTCCTTTACATCAGCTATCGTTTAAGTCAGTTATCCGGACATTGAAAATCCTTTATATTTAATGTAACACTGTATATACAAAGGAGGAAATTCCGAATTGAAAACTGTTACAATTAAACTTCGTATTCATAAACTTCTAGCTGAAAAGCGTCTGACGAAATACCGTTTTATCGCCATGACCGGGCTCGGCTACAAAAATGCCAGCCGGATTCTTGATAACGAAACAGAATCCATCCGCTTCAGCACGATTGCCCGCATCTGCTCCGCGCTGGACTGTACACCCGGCGATTTGTTTGAAGTCCATGAGGAAGAAGACCCTTACGGCGGAATGTATTAACCATTTAGAATAACATTGATTCCTGTGCCTCTCGGCACAAAAAAGAGCTGTCACGCGACGGTTGACACCGGTTTTTGTGACAGCTTTTTTTGTGATCCTATTTTTAAGTAAAATTGTCCGTTATATCCATCATATAATCTAAAAACAGCCTGATCGCATAGCACAATCAAACTGTTTATTCTCGCAGCATCCTCCGCGAAATTTCATTCCTCTTATCTCTCTATTTTCGCAACGTTTTAAGCTCCAGAATTCTCTGATTCCGGCTGCCGCGGAACTGAAGAGTCAAATCTCTTTCTGCCTCGACGAACTCGCCGTCCACCAGCACATCCACATAGGACAGCATCTCATCTGTCACCTCTGTATGGACGCAGCCGCCGGCTGCCAGATCCCGATCCCAGAGATAGCCGCTGTAGCACCAGATATCCTTCTCCGGGTAGGTCTCGCGCACCTTCCGAAGCAGACGTACCAGCTCCACCTGATTCTCCGGCTCAAACGGTTCTCCGCCAAGCAGCGTAAATCCCTGGATATATCCCGGCTCCAATGCCTCTAAGATCTCTTTCTCCGTATCTTCCGTATATGGCTGTCCATACTGGAAATCCCATGTCTCCGCATTGAAACATCCCTTGCAGTGATGGCGGCAGCCCGATACAAACAGGCTGACGCGCACACCTGGGCCGTTGGCAATGTCGTGTTTTTTTATGGTTCCGTAGTACATTTTTTCCTCCTATATACCAATGTACTCTCGAAGTTTTTCCTACATTCGCATTTGCAGCTGAACGCACAGAAAAATTCCGAGAGTACATTGCCAAGAAACCAGAACCGCTGCCACGCAGTGATTCCGCTTTTCCGTTTTATTTATCTTTTATTTTTTGTTAAATCGTGTTCTAAACTAAAACACTCTTTTTATTTTTATCTATATTTTGTTTTAAATTACAACTTCACAAATCTTTCTACAGATGCAGCACCCGATCCCGGATCTCCTGGGTACGTCCCTGGTTCCAGAACTGGGTTCCGATGTAGCCGCAGGTACGGCGTGCGACAAAGAGCTTGTTCTGGTCGCGGTTGCCGCAGTTCGGGCACTCCCATACCAGCTTGCCAGCCTCGTCCTCGACGATCTTGATCTCGCCGTCATAACCGCACTTCTCGCAGAAATCGCTCTTGGTGTTCAGCTCCGCGTACATAATATTATTGTAGATAAACTGCATCACAGAGAGAACCGCCGGGATATTCGTCTGCATATTCGGCACCTCGATGTAGCTGATCGCGCCGCCCGGGGAGAGCTTCTGGAACTCTGCCTCGAATTTCAGCTTGCTGAACGCATCGATCTTCTCGGATACGTGTACATGGTAGCTGTTCGTGATATAGTTCTTATCAGTAACGCCCGGAATGATACCGAAGCGCTTCTGCAGACATTTTGCAAATTTATAGGTCGTGGACTCCATCGGCGTACCGTATACGGAATAGCTGATGTTCTCTGCCTCTCTCCACTCTTTACATTTATCATTCAGACGCTGCATTACCTTCAGTGCAAATGGTTTTGCCTCCGGATCGGTGTGGGATTTTCCTAACATCCGCATACACATCTCATAAAGACCTGCATATCCCAGGGAGATCGTGGAATAACCATTGTACAGGAGCTTATCGATCGTCTCACCCTTTTTCAGGCGGGCCAGTGCACCATTCTGCCACAGAATCGGCGCCACATCCGAGATCGTGCCGAGCAGTCTCTCATGACGGCAGCGCAGGGCACGGTGGCACAGCTCCAGTCTCTCGTCGAGAATCTGCCAGAAGCGATCCATATCGCCCTCGGATGAACATGCTACATCGACCAGGTTGATCGTGACAACGCCCTGGTTGAAACGTCCATAGAATTTGTGCTTTCCATTCGGCAGCATCTGGGAATCTTCTACAGTCAGGAAGGAACGGCAGCCCATGCACGGATATACCTCTCCTTGCTTTAATTCCTTCATGATCTTTGCGGAAATGTAGTCCGGAACCATCCGTTTTGCGGTACATTTCGCTGCCAGCTCGGTCAGGTGCCAGTATTTGGAACCTTCTGTAATATTATCCTCGTCCAGTACGTAGATAAGCTTCGGGAACGCCGGGGTGATCCAGACGCCTTTTTCATTCTTGACGCCCTGCATTCTCTGCAGCATCACTTCCTCGATGATCATCGCAAGGTCATCTCTGGTCCGTCCTTCCGGTACTTCGTCCAGATACATGAATACCGTGACAAACGGTGCCTGTCCGTTACAGGTCATCAGGGTAATGAGCTGATACTGGATCGTCTGGATACCGCTCTTTACCTCCTCACGCAGACGGCGCTCGGTCACACGGTTGATAATGTCCTCATCCAGCGGCTCGCCGCACTCGGTGCGCTCCGCGATCACGTTCTTACGCAGCTTCTGACGGCTGATATCCACAAACGGTGCCAGATGGGCCAGTGTGAACGACTGTCCGCCGTACTGGTTGCTGGCTACCTGCGCCACGATCTGGGTCGTCACGTTGCAGGCAGTGAAAAAGCTGTGCGGCTTCTCGATCATCGTCTCGCTGATGACGGTACCGTTCTGCAGCATGTCCTCCAGGTTGATCAGGTCGCAGTTGTGCTCCTTCTGTGCAAAATAGTCGGTATCATGGAAATGAATGATACCTTCCTCATGTGCACGGACGATCTCCTCCGGCAGCAGCACACGCTTGGATAAATCCTTGCTGACCTCGCCCGCCATGTAGTCGCGCTGTGTCGAGTTGATGACCGGGTTCTTGTTGGAATTTTCCTGGTTGACCTCTTCATTAATATGGTCTAACAGTGCCAGGATGCCGTTGTCGGTCGTGTTGGACTTGCGTTTTAATTCTCTGCGGTAGCGGTAACGCACGTATTTCTGTGCCACCTCATAACCACGCATCTCCATGATGCTGGTCTCTACCATATCCTGGATGTCTTCCACATTTACCGCGTGCGGCGTTTCCTGCACCTGCTCGGCAATCGTATCTGCAATCGCTTCAATCTGATACGGGTTCATCTGGTGAATCCGCTCCACATTGCCGTTCGCTTTCGTGATCGCGTTTACGATCTTCGCCCGGTCAAAATGTACTTCTTCTCCATTTCGTTTGATTACATTGGTTGTTACTGTGTCTTCCATCCCTGTTCCCTCTCCTTACCCATAAGCCTGTTTTACGACTTGTCTCTATCTTTCCTTGCCGGACTCCACTTCTGTCATTTTCTTCTTTTAAGGCACCCAAAGAACAGCCATCTGCTTTTTTCGTTCTCCTGACTTCCTCTTTTTCCATATAAAAGAAATACATCCCTCTGACAGGCTATTTCTACTGTTTCGATGCCTTCACTGACAGGATTCTTTTCCGTTCCGACTTATCTTACGATTGGCTTTATTTTTGATTTGTATTTAGGTAATTTTTAGAATTACACACTAAATGTTGAACTCATCTTTTTTCAAAACACAATATATAGTGTGTACGTCGTGACGTATTTAAGCATACACCAATTAGATTAAAAATGGAAGAGGATTCCCCCATATTTTTTCGAATCAGAATTTTGCACAAAAATCATTTTTTCCCTTTACAAACATTCAAATCTGTGATCCCCTCTCCACGGCTTTCTTTCCAGACTTATCCACTGCCCCATGTGTAAAACTCCCCTCGTCATTTCTCCTATGGCGGCTCCCCCTGCCAGACAGAACCCCATTTCTCCCAATCCCCGATCTGTTCCAAAAACGCCGAAAATAACGCTTTTAAAAATATTTTTAAAAATATTTAAAAAACTGTTGACATTTTATTCCGGATGGGGTAGAATAACACATGTCTTACGGATGAGACATCCGAAAGAAAACAAAATAAGCGCCTTTAGCTCAGTTGGTAGAGCAGTAGACTCTTAATCTATTTGTCCAGGGTTCGAGTCCCTGAAGGCGCACTATCAAGTGCTTGTTTCGCAGACCGAGAGCTGCGGGGCAGGCATTTTGTGCGTTAGCAATGAGGCGTGCAAAGAAAAAAAGAGATGGCGGATGAGGCGTTGTGCTTGCACATAAGCAGCATCCGTTATCTCTTTTTTTCTTTATAGGGCGAATGCCCGACAGCGAGGAAAAGCGCCAGCTTTTTCGAGCTGCGCACGCCGGACTTCAAAGATGCGCCCCTTTTCGAGCCACCGCTCCCATCCATCTGTCGCACATCAAATCACCGGAACCACGCCCATCAGCGTCACATTCCCCTTACAGCGCCCGTCCGATCGCCTTCTCAACTTCCTTCTTCGAACTTGCGCCGACTTCCTTGCTGAACACTTCCCCATTCCGGAAAATGATCATCGTCGGGATCGACATAACCTTATACTGGACTGCAATATCCGGGTTTTCATCGACGTTCAGCTTGCCGATCTTTACCTTTCCCTCATACTCGCCCGCCAGCTGCTCGATCACCGGTGCCATCATCTGGCACGGGCCGCACCAGTCTGCATAAAAATCAACCAGTACCGGGATCTCCGATTTCAGTACCTCTTCCTCAAAATTCGCGCTCGTAAACTTCATTTCCATCACGCATTTCCTCCTTTCACTCTGTTCATGCAGGAAATTGGAAAAAGCGCCCGGCTTCTTCCTTTAAGACGGCTTCTTTCTGCCGCCTCCCAGTGCCTTCGCTGCCTCTTCCATCGATTTTTTCCATTTTAACGCCTGTTTATTCAGTTCCACCTTGTCGCTGGTCATCTGGATCAGTTTCCGTGTGAGCTGCTTTTTGATATCCATTCCGCCACCCAATTTTTCCATTATAATTAATATATACGGCGAAATGCTTTTGCAGCACTCTTTTTCCTAGCGCACCGCCACCAGTTTGCAGATCGGCTTGCCCTGCGCCGAGAACTTTGCCTCGTACTCTGTCATAACGTTGCCTTCAGCCATGTCGCTGTGGTGCAGATCGCGGGTAAATTCCGTGATACGCCAGCCTGCCTCCGGGATCGCCTCCAGAGAATAGGAAAACAGCTCCTGGTTGTCCGTCTTAAACTCAACTCTTCCATCCTTCTGAAGAATCTGATCGTACACAGCCATAAATGGCGGTGAGGTCAGTCTCCGTCTCGCATGGCGGTCCTTCGGCCACGGATCGGAAAAGTTCAGATAAATTCTCTCTACTTCCCCCGGTCCAAAGATCTCTGCCAGCTCTCTGGCATCCTCACATAAGAAGTAGATATTGGATAATTCCATCTGCTCCCTCTTGCGGATCGCCTTCAAAAGAACCGTCGAATACTTCTCGATGCCCACAAAATTCACATCCGGGTTGCGGGACGCCTGCTCTAAAATAAACTGCCCTTTTCCCATGCCCACCTCGATGCGGATCGGATGATCATTTCCAAAAATCTGCTGCCAGGTTCCTTTCTTCTCCTTTGCCTCGTGAATTACATGTGGGTTTTCCTCTATCATCTGCTCTGCGCCCGGTATATGGCGTAATCTCATCTTCGTTCCTCCTGCCTGTCTGTCGGTGCGTATATACGCCCAGTTTCATCGCCGCGTTCTGTCCTTTGTAAATTTCGCGGTTTCCCGGATTGTTTCGATCCTGCCTCTATCTTACCATCCCCCCTCTGTTTGTGCAAGGCGGGCATTCATTTTTATACCCTTTTATACATGACGCCCCATCCCTGATTCTCTTTTTCCATCCAACGCGCTTCGTTTCCTTTTTTCTTACAAATTTCCTAACATTCTTATTTTCCCTATTTTATGGATAGCGTAATCGAATTGATTATACTATAATATTTTTAGGAATCATTCCGAAATATATAACATACACAGGAGGATACGCCTATGGAAAATATGGACAATGCTAAAACAGGCACCTGGGAACAAATCCACAACGGCGTCCGCGAAACAGAACGCCTGATCGGGCAAAAAAATTACAATTTAGCCATGGTTAAATCTCGCCAGACGCTCGAATATATGGTCAAATGTCTCTGCGAACGCAGCGATATTCCTGAAACCGGCCTTCTTGAGATGATTGACGCCCTTCATGCTGCCGGAATTATCAGTTCGACAACCCGTGAGCATTACCACCAGATCCGCATGATCGGCAACAAGGCAATTCACGAAGGGGACAACAGCGCATACAATGCCAACCAGGCGCATCACTTTCTCTCACAGGAAGTCTATACGTTTGCCAACGATTATAATGAACGGAAACGGCAGGCCTCGCTCCAAAAAAGCACGGGGCAAAACCGACGCAGATCCCGCCCCTATGCGGGCGGTCCTGCCTTTGAACTTAGAAGCATTTTAAAACCGCTGCTTTTAATCTTCACAATCATTTTGCTGCTCCTTATCATCAAAACGATCCACCCAGCAAAAGAACCGACCGCCGATACCACCTCTGCCGCCACAGAGTCTTCGACTTCTGAGCGCGAAGTTGACACTCCGACTCCTGAGCAGACAATCCTCTACCGGACCATCGACACGGTCAATATCCGTCCAACCCCGTCCACTGACAGCGCCCGGATTGGCGTCCTGGCTCCCGGCAGCGACCTCGAATATCTCCGGGATTACGACGAAAAGTGGGCGGTTATCCAATATAACGGGCAGGAGGCCTATGTCTCCAGGGATTTTATCCGTCAGGTGTCCCAATAGACTCCCCGGAAACTACCGCCCGTTTGTGGTTGATTTTCTGCCAGTTTTCTAACCAAAGGGGACTATCGCCCGGCAATACGCCTGCGATAGTCCCCTTTTCATCGGTTTATTCCCTATTTTTATCTCCCATTTCCCTCATCTTTCTTGCCAGGGGGAGAATCTCTTCCAATGTTTCCAGTTCATAATCAGCCAGACTCCGGTCAAACGAAAAACGGTTGTCAATCAAAGCCGCCACTGTCATGCCGGCGCGGTGTCCCGCTGTAATCCCGACGGTCGAATCCTCAATCACAAGACATTCTTCCGGTTTTAAGCCCATCTGCTCTGCCGTGTAAAGATACACCGCCGGATCCGGTTTGCTGCGCCGAAAGGTACTGGCGCTGATCATCCGTTCCAAACGCTCTGCCACGCCATTTTCCTTTAAAATACGTTCCACCTGTTCAATATTTGTGGCTGAAGCGACCGCAAGGCGAAACCCCTCTTCCCTCAGTTGATCCATGACCCCCAAAATTTCCCGTCGAAAGATCGCCATGTAATCCACCGAATTAAAAATATCTTTCCAACGCCCCAGATACTCATCATGAAGCTCTTTCCAGCTCTGACCATTGTGGATGGCCCGCTCTACCACCATCCAGCAATCCTGTTTCGTCGTTCCCACAGTTCCATGCAGATCCTTCAGCGTCACCTCCGGATTCTTCGTTTTCACATACTCATATAGATAATTCAGATAAATCCCCTCACTGTCGATGATAACTCCATCCATATCAAATATTACCGCTTTTATCATAATCTATCCTCTTCCTTTTATCCGTTCCTTCTATTCTGTCATTCGTTCCCACAGATGACAGAAACCTTCCCCTCACGTAGGTGTCAGCGACTATGCCTATCACAAAATTCCAGGCGCTCCATATTCTCTCCCCCTCAGTATACAAGAATCCGCCGTCCACTGGCAAGTCCCCATCCCATCTTTCGAAAAAATTCATATATTTTTTCCATTCCCTGCCTTTTCATGCCCCGCCGAAACTGCTATACTGAAAAGAGTCTTTATTAATTATGTTTGAAAGGTTTTATATGACAAGAAAAAAAACGCTCACTACCTGGTTTCTGGGGCTTGGCTGTGCTTTCTGTCTGATGATCGTTTTTCTGATCACCTCCGTCGAAGCGGTCGCCTACTGGACACCACACTATTATGAACAGGAATATACACGCTACGAAGTAGCAAAAGACGTACACATGGATCTGGATGATCTTTTAGATGTAACCGATCAAATGATGGCCTATCTGCGCGGAAAACGGGATAATTTAAACATCGACACCATCGTTGCCGGTTCCCCACGTGAATTTTTCAACGCGCGTGAAAAAGCGCATATGGCGGACGTCCGGAATCTATTTCTAGGGGGACTGGCTCTGCGCCGTCTCTGCCTGGCCCTGACCGCCGCAGCCGTTGCCCTGATGTACTTTTTTAAAGTTCCCATCCGACGGGTACTGCCACGGATGCTCTGTATCGGCACGGTTCTATTTCTGGGGCTGACTGCCCTGCTGGCTGGAATCATATCGACCGACTTTACAAAATATTTTATTATTTTCCATAAAATATTTTTCACAAACGATCTCTGGCTGCTGGACCCCCGTACCGATCTTCTGATCAACATCGTTCCAGAACCATTTTTCATGGATACAGCCGCCCGGATCGGCATTACCTTCTGCCTGATGGTCGGCGCATTGTTTTTACTCTGCCTGGGTTGTATTCTCGTTCAGAAACACCGGCACACGCCCACTGAAGCCAAAAAAGCGCCTCACTCTGGCACCGGTGCCAAGCTCATGCTCCTTTTGCTGACGGCCGCCGTCACCGGTACTCTCTCTTTTCCTCTGAAGGCACTGGCTTCCACGGACTGGCCATCGGACATTTCCATTGAGGCCGACGCGGGAATCGTCATGGATGCAGACACCGGAATCGTATTGTATGGAAAAAACATCCACGAAGCCTATTCTCCGGCCAGTATCACCAAGGTTCTGACCTCCCTGATCGTGCTCGAACACTGCTCTCTGGATGAGACAGTCACTTTTTCCGAACAGGCCGTTCACGATGTGGAATCCAACAGCAGCAGCGCCGGATATGAAACCGGGGACACTGCCACCGTCCGCGACTGTTTATATGCCCTCCTGTTAAAATCCGCCAATGAGTCCGCCAATGCACTGGCAGAACACGTAGCTGGTTCCCGTGACGCGTTTGCCGTCCTGATGAACGAAAAGGCGAAAGAACTCGGCTGCCAGGATTCGCATTTTGCCAATCCGAGTGGCCTGAACAACGAGGAGCATTATGTCAGTGCCTACGACATGGCGCTCATCACGCGGGCGGCGTTCGAAAACCCGACCTTCGCCAAGATCGTCGAGACAACCTACTATAAGCTGCCACCGAACCAGAAAAATCCAGACGGACAGGGCATTTCCCCAGGTAATAAGCTAGTCAAGAAAAACTGGCCGCAGTATTACCGCCCAGATGTCCTCGGCGGAAAAACAGGCTATACCTCCATCGCCCTCAACACACTGGTCAACGGCGCCAGACAGGGCGATACAACGCTGATTACTGTCATCCTGCACAGCAACAACACACAGTACGAAGACACCAGCCGTCTGCTTGACTTTGGATTTAATAATTTCCAGTCTGTCAAAATTGCAGATTGTGACCAAACATTTTCAAATATTGGAAAAGATCTGAATATTGCTGATGTTTCCACCTCCAGCGGAGAGGTTCTGTCCATCGATCCGGACAGTCGAGTCATTCTGCCAAAAACAGCTGACTTCTCCGAAACGACCATCTCTCTGGACTACGAGATTCCCGCCGGAGCGCCGGAGCATTCGATCGCCTGCGTGAACTATTTTTTAGGCGATAACAAGGTTGGACAGGCTTACCTGACACTCACCAGTGCAGACACCTCTGCATCCCATATACCAGAGAAACTCCTGGCGACTCATATAACCGATCTTCAGAATACCTCTGAAACCGCTCTGACCGATGGAAAGGGAGAAGCACTCCCTCTTTCCAATCCACCTGAATCAGCCGCGGCACAGGGAAATGGAAATTCATCCAATACGACGGGACCGTTTTTCCATATTTCCTTTCACATCCCTCCGGTATTTATTGCAGGACTGACCGCCGTTCTTGTTGTGATCGGGGGCATTGTCGCCCTGTTCCGTTTCTTCCAGCTACAGAAACGGCAGGAGGAAAACGCCATTCTGGAACGCAGACGCCGACGGGCGGAACGGCTGCGCGACAGTGGCATGTCCGAGGCAGATTTTGATTTGATGATGCAAAACCGCCGGACAGAGGGCGCCGACAGCCGCAAAAAACGCTCCCGCCGAAAATTCAAGGCGAAAAAGCAATAAACCTAAAATAAAGAGGGAAACGCACAAAAGGAGCGGCATTTCTTTGCCGCTCCTTTTGTGCGTTTCCCTCTTTTCAATGTCAGAATTCCAAATACCGACTTCCTATTTCAGGCTGTCTCTTCACATCCATTATGCCATAGCCCCTGATACCTTTCCCAACTTTTTCGCTTTATTTCTCTCCGCCCGTTTCTTTTTTGTCTCTTCTTTCTTCTGCTCGATCTGGGCAGCCCCCTCCTCATCGACCAGCTTAGTTGTCTTGACCGCAAAAAAAGAACCATCCTCCGATTTTTTCATCCGGATCTTCCCTTTCATATAGCCATGTTCCGGGCAAACTGCGAGACAAAAATAAAATTTCTGATTGGTGGAAAACCAACGAATCTTTTTCCGCAAGGTACGGCGGCATTTATAACAGACCATCTCTGCAACCCGCCGCTCCTCCAGAACCTCTTCCTTCGTCTCATGCAGGCGCGATACAAATTTTGCATATTCTGGGAATTCCAGATAGATCTCATCCTCGTCCGTCCGGGGCGGCTGGTAATAATCCACCGAAATATACTCCATCATACTGTAAAAATCCATCTCCCGCATGACACGTCCCGTATAATAGGCATCATCCAATGCCCTGTGAAATGGTCGCTCCTCCAGAAGCTGCAGCTCTTCCACGACGGTATCCAACGACTCTTTCTGTTTCGTGCCCCGAATCAACGCATAAATTTTCTGTAAGTCATAGTAAAGAAGCGGCGACGGAAACCGTAGCTCCATCCCATGGTACACCATATTCCTCTGTAATTCCGTCAGATCCATCGGCCCCCAGGTGCAGAAACGGTAGTCATCGCCGCACCATTCTAAAAACTCTGTCATCGCGCGCTCAAAATCCTCGCCCTCTATGTCGAGCTGCTCAATTGACATATGCGTCACTTCCGATATTTTATAGTGCATCTGCCGATACACCCTCGGGCGAATCAGCCGATGGAATTCTGAAGTGATCTGAAGATTTGTGTTTAACTTTACCGCCCCTATTTCAATAATTTCAAACGGCAGCCGGTTCATAGCGCCTTCTTTGCCCATCGGGCTCTGATTCCATTCTAGATCTAATACTATAAACTGTCCCATACTTTTATTTCTCACCTGCCGGCTCTGTCCTATCTTTGGCTGAATCCTCATCTCCTGTTTAGTAAACAAGAAGCCCCAGCGACTCCAAACACCGGCGTCCTGTCTTCTGCTTTCACGTTATTGCTGCCCTTAACTTTACCACAAATCCGTGTATAAGTCCATATCCGTCTGTCACCCCCCCCCGTCTCTTCTCCTAAAACGTATTTTTTCGGCTGTGGCAGCCACTTTTGCGCCCTTTTATCTATCATATATTTTGACCCATCGCCTATATTTTACACATAACCACTGGCAGAACGCCCATATCTTTGTTATACTGCATACATAAAAGAGTGCTTGCTTAAGACTCCTATTATTCATCGCAGGAGGGACAGGATGGATTTAATACAACAGTTTATGGATACTTACAAAATGAAATGGACATTCTACGACGCAGCCGGTCGACTCGCCGCAGAAAAGCTTCAGCTTGCCCTGCAAAACGCCGGCATCCGGGCGATCGTAACCTCCCGCGCCAAGAATCCCGCCCGGCTTCGGACGAAAGTTCAACGGCGCAATTCAAGGCGGGAAGAACCCTACCAGACACTTGAGGAGATCTACGATGACATTGCTGATTTATCCGGTGTGCGCGTCTCCCTCTATTTCCCCGGCGACCGCGGAAAAGTGGATGCGATTATTTCCGAGCTGTTCAACATTTTGGAATTCAAGCAATTCCCCGAACAGTCCAAACCTCCCACTTACCACAAGCGTTTTTCCGGCTATTGGGCGAACCATTACCGCGCCCGGATGCGCGACGAAATTTTAAACGAATCACAGAAGAAATACGAACCGGCACGCATTGAGATTCAAGTGGCATCCCTGCTGATGCACGCGTGGTCGGAGGTCGAACACGACCTGATCTACAAGCCCCTGCAGGGCACGCTCTCCGAGGAAGAACTGTCGATCCTAGATGAGTTAAATGGTCTGGTTCTCGCCGGGGAGATCGCACTGGAGCGCCTCCAGGCTGCCGGAAATGAACGAATCCGCAGCCGCAACGCCGCTTTTGGAAGCCAATACGAGTTGGCGTCTTACCTCTATAACTTCCTGAGCAGCCATTTTAAAACAGAGGACATTGAACTTCGGATGGGAAATATCGCCCTGCTCTACCGGCTGCTGCAACGGTTACAAATCACGGGACTTAAGGACATTACCCCCGTTCTGCGCTCCGTCAAGTTTGAAAAAGAC
>JBNMLY010000013.1:0-35217 GCA_050875065.1 Otoolea sp.
GCTGGATATATCGGAGATGATATAGAAAGCGTGGTATCCAAGCTTCTGGCGGCAGCAGGAAACGATGTGGAGAAAGCCGAGCACGGCATCATTTTCATCGATGAGATCGATAAAATTGCGAAAAAGAAAAATACGATGAGCCGCGACGTCAGCGGTGAGTCGGTGCAGCAGGAGCTTTTAAAGCTTTTAGAGGGCAGTCAGGTGGAAGTGCCGGTCGGTTCAAACCAGAAGAATGCGCTCACGCCGATGGCGACCGTGGATACAAACAATATCCTGTTTATCTGCGGCGGTGCATTTCCGGGACTGGAGGACATCATCAAGGAGCGCTTGAAAAAACGTTCGACGATGGGCTTCAATTCCCATCTGAAAGATGAATTTGACCATGATCCGGATATTTTGAGCCAGGTAACAACCGAAGATTTACGCAGTTTCGGCATGATTCCAGAGTTCCTCGGACGTCTGCCGGTTCTCGTGAGCCTGCAGGGACTGACGAAGGAATTGCTGATGCGGATTCTGAAAGAGCCGAAAAATGCGATTCTCAAGCAGTACGAGCGCCTGCTGGCGCTAGATGAGGTTAGACTGGTGTTTGAGGACGATGCACTGGAGTGGATCGCCGAGCGGGCGTTAGAGCGCGAGACGGGAGCCCGCGCGCTGCGTGCGATTCTGGAGGAATTTATGATGGATATCATGTATGAGATCCCGAAAGATCCGAATATCGGTTCCGTTGTGATCACGCGTCCGTATCTGGAGAAGAAGGGCGGCCCGAGGATTGAGATGCGGGAGTAATGTTTTCCACGAGCGTAATATGTGAGCTGTGGCATGGATTGTGGTGAAAGTGCTCGATCCAAGGATGCGGGCAAAACAATCTGTGTGGAGAGAAAAAGCAACAGTTAATTAACTTCTCATAGAAAGAAACGAATTATATAAATTTAACGTTCCATATCCCCACTCACGGCTGGGATATTCGACGGAAGTCCGGCGGTCAGCCCCGCGGATCAGAAATGCCTTGGCGATCGAGGTGTTGATCCGCGGGGCTGATGGCGTATAGGCGGACCAGGAAAGCAGGATCGCAGCAGCTCCGGCGGTCATGGCGGCGGCAAAGGAGGTTCCGGTCACTTCCTGATAATCTGGGAGTTCCAGACGGACGCCGGGTGCGGCAAGATCGGGTTTGATATTGCCGGTGCGGGTAAAACCGCGGCTGGAATGCAGGTAGATGCCGCCGGTCTGGTGGCTGTAGGCGGCGATGGTGATGATGGCGGCCGTATTGCCGGGATCGGTGATGGTCGTGTCCGGATCCGGGCGCAGAAAAAAGGTTTCATCCGAGATAAAGCCGTGAACCGGCAGCCACATATGGTATTCTCCCTGAATCGAGAGCGTGTGGTAGACGCGGATCTTCCAGATCCCGGCAGCGGGGGCGTCAAAGCGCATCAGGATGAGTTCGCTTCCAGTTGCCAGCTCCGAACTGGTATAGTTTAGATAAATGGTCGTTCCTTCCAGCAAAAAGGGAATTTGCCGTTCTTCATCGTCGGAGAGGCGGATGCGTCCCGTTTCCTCGCCGGATGGAGAGAAAAATCCGACGCTGTAAAGCTCCGATTCGCGCGCCCATAGTTCCAGCGTAAATCCGCGCTCACCGGGACCAACCCGAAGCTCCACATCTTCATAGGCGGCAGAGGCAGGGAAAAGACCACGGAAATGATGTCCGTATCCGGTTTCATTGCCTCCGGCGGCGACAAGGATCTGCCCGCTGGCGCGCGACAGGCTGTTCAGATACAGGCCAAGCGGCGAAGTCCCGCTGTGGCTTCCAGTGTTGGTGCCAAGACCCAGCAGGATGACAAGCGGCTTTTGTTCCTGTCTGGCGATGTAGAGCAGGAATTTGATTCCGAGCATGATGTCATCCTCTTGAAAGGCGATGGCATCCTCGCGGATCAGAAAAAAATCGCGCAGATAGCTTCTGGCCGGTTTCAGGCGGACGACGACCAGCTCCGATTCCGGTGCTGCCCCGGAGAAAAAATTGTCTGCATCCTCGGAACCGGCGGCGACCAGCGCCATCTGCGTGCCGTGCCGGAGTGGATCTGAGGTGGGAACAACGGTGCGCGGATCCTCCGAGCGCAGCGCCTGATTGATCTGGACGCGCAGATAGACACTTCCGTAGTGCAGTGCATCAATCGGATTCGGCGTGATCAGTCCGCCGCCCGGGATCGTTTGATCCCAGATGGCAGCGATGCGCGTGCTTCCATCCGGGTTCCGAAGCAGTGGATTCGTATAATCAATCCCTGTATCCACGATTCCAATCAGCGCTCCGCGCCCCTTATTTCCAAGGATAGGCTGTTCGGCCGCCCGTGAGATTCCCGCACTATCCAGGCTGGATGTATCTAATATGGTATAAAGATTCGGGATTGAGTCATATCCTTCCTGCTGAACCGAGAGCGGCAGCGCCTCCGCCAAAGGACGATGCCAGATCACATACTCATAGTTGACAAAATCATAGCAGTCGGAATCATTTTCCAAAATCTGGTTATATGCAAATGGAAAAAAACGTTCGATAAAATCGGCGGTTTGGTCTTCGGGAAGAGAAGAGCAATTCATAGCGGTTTCCATAGAGATTTTTAGAATTTAAGATAAGATATGCGGTAAAATGCGAAAGCTTCCCTATACTCGGATAAGAAAAATTGTTATAATATAGGTAGAGAATAAAGCAGGGGAGATGGCGCGTGTTCAAGATGCGGACAATGATAAACAGAAGGGCATCTTGAGCGAACGTCGGTTTCCCCGGACGATAACGAAAATGATGTAAGGAGGTTACCCTTATGAAGAAATATCTGTATATGATAGCCACCCTGTTTGGCATCGATTATTTCTGCAAGGAAAACATAGAAGCCCAGAAACCGGAAGATTTTCCGCGTGACATGGAAAAAAGTCATGGAAAGATCCGTCTGTACCGCAATCACAACGATGGTTTCTGTTTTGGGGTAAAAAAAGAAAAGAAAGAACTGGTCCGCATGGTGCCGATCGTGTTTACTTCGGCGGCTGCGGGGATTCTGACGTGGATGTTGTGCCGGGACGAGGGCAGAAAGACCGATCGGCTCGGCTTTGCCCTCATCACGGCAGGTGGTTTAAGCAACCTGTATGACCGCATCAAACGCGGCTATGTGGTAGATTATTTCAGCATCCGGTGCAAATATCTGGAAAAGGTTGTCTTTAATCTGGGCGACTTCTTTATCTTTGCGGGGAGCGCCCTGATCGCGGCCTCCGATTTGCTGGGAGCCGTCCGTGATCTCAGTTCTCCGGCAGAGGATCGTACAAGAGCGCTCCGACTGCCGTGGCGAAAGACGGATGAGACGGAATGATATAGTCGATTCCGAGGGATAAATTTATTTGTTTATCTCCTTTATGATATAAAGAGGGATAGAACTGCCAACGCAGTCGTTCCGTATGTTTGGTGAGCAGAAAATAGAAACATTTTATAAATATTAATAACACCAGTTTACAACTTTATCAATGGCATACTTGATGCCAAATCAACTGTTTTAAAGCCTTTGTTATAGCAGTTGATTTTATGTGTGTTTCGATATTTTCGACGAAAGTGACCAAAAATATCTGGCTGCGGATACCCTGGCTTAATGCAAAACGGAATTCTTGTACACTTTTGGTACGGTATTCAGCAAAATTTTTACTCTGTTAGGGGAGAACCTTCATGGCACAGTAACGGATATTAATCAGATTGACCAGTATTTTTTTGAAAACTTTAACATTGATGAGGAGGATGAAATTGTGTAAGCGATTATGAACAAGGGGAGTGTTGGAATAATCCCCGTATTTATTGACAGAACCTATGAAATACGGTAGAATCACTCTTAAAAAAGAGTAATCCCCTATAAGGGGAGATAGGAGTTGAGTTTTTTGAGTTCTGGTGATGGGATACAGCTATTGATTTTGATACTGCTGCTTTTGATGTCGGCTTTCTTTTCCTCGACGGAGACGGCACTGACGACGGTCAACAAGATCCGGGTGCGGACGATGGCAGAGGCGGGTGATAAGCGGGCAGAGTATGTATTGAAGATCATAGAGGATCCGAGTAAGATGCTGAGTGCGATTCTGATCGGTAACAATATAGTAAACCTGTATGCGTCTTCCCTCTCGACGGTTCTTGCAACCCGTATCTGGGGAAACAAGGCGGTGGGGGCAGCGACCGGCGTTCTGACGCTTTTAATCTTGATTTTCGGTGAGATCACGCCGAAGACGATCGCGACGATACAGGCCGAGAGGATTTCATTTCGGTTTGCCAAAGTCATTTATTATATCATGACGGTGCTGACACCGGTTATTTTCGTGGTCAACCAGCTCTCGTTCTTTGTATTGAAACTGCTTCGCGTGGATGTGAAAGCGAGAGGCGAGTCCATCACGGAGGATGAACTGCGGACGATCGTGGAGGTCAGTCACGAGGAGGGCGTCATCGAGTCTGAAGAGAAGAAGATGATCAACAACGTGTTCGATTTCGGGGACGCCGTGGCGCGTGACGTCATGCTCCCAAAGGTCAACATGACGTTTGTGGATGTAAATGCGACGTATGACGACCTGATGGAGGTATTCCGCAGCGAGAAATACACGCGTTACCCGGTCTATGAGGAGACGACGGACAATGTCATCGGTATCCTGAACATCAAGGACATTTTCTTAAAAGGCGGGGAGGAGGACTTTTCCGTCCGGAAATATCTGCGGAAACCGCTCTATACATATGAGTTTAAGAAGGTTTCTGAGCTGATGCGCGAGATGCGGAAGGCGGCGATCAGTATCGTGATCGTGCTGGATGAATACGGTTCGACGGTCGGACTCATCACGCTGGAGGACATGCTGGAGGAGATCGTGGGAGATATCCGGGACGAGTACGATGGGGATGAGGAGAAATCCATTCAGCGCATCGCCCCGCGGGAATACATGATCGATGGTTCGGTCAAGCTCGATGATCTGGACGAGCGCTTGAACCTGGATCTTCAGTCGGAGGAGTACGACTCGATCGGCGGACTGGTGATCGGTCTTTTGAATCACCTCCCGCAGGAAAAGGAAGAGGTTGTGGTGGAAAACGTCCGCCTCGTCGTCGAATGTGTGGATAAGAACCGGATCGATAAGATTCATCTGTATCTTTTAAGTCCATCGGAGGCGGCGTTAGCTAAGCATACCGCCGATGGTGCCGCTTCCGGCACAGAGGGCGAAGGAAAGCAGCAGGGATGACGCGGTTCCCTGGATGGACTGTCTGATCGCAAAAGAAAGAGCTAAAAAGATAAGAAAATAAAGGGCACCGGCACAAAATCCCCAGAGGAACCGGTGTCTTTTTGCTTTTTTTCCGGCCATCAGCCCGGCCAGAAAGCAGGCGAGGATGTAGATGGCGCGCACGCCGAGTGTGATTTCTTTTTCACTCCAATGAAACCGGTACAGCCCCAGTGCGAGCAGAAGCAGAAAGACGGCAGTCGCCGCGTAGGAGAAGAGGGCGGATCGGAGCAGAATCTGGATTCCTGATTTTTCCATGATAAGATACCTGTGAATGTTCTTGCTGTATCCATATGAAGGGCGGCGGACAAATATGCCAGCAGAATGAAACACTGCTTTCGGCAAGTCTGCCGGTTAAAATGTGAATGGTAACAGACAGGCGGAATCTGTGAGGAACAGCGTAAATTGAAATGCTTGCACAAGCGGGCAACATATGATATAATCTGTAGGACTTTATATACTAAAAAAATGAAGGAGGACATAGAGATGAAACACGTAAAGACACTGAGCGCAAGCACACTGAAGAACAGCATGAAGAAAGGCGGCTGCGGCGAGTGCCAGACATCCTGCCAGTCTGCATGTAAGACATCCTGTACTGTAGGTAACCAGAGCTGCGAGAACCAGAACCGCTAATCGGCAGTACAAACAAATGAGGCGTTTTCTGACAAATCAGAGCTTTTGATGAGTGAAAGAGCCAGAGTCTGAGAAAACGCAGAGTTGACACAGGAAGGCAGACAAGACGGAACGCAGTCCGAGAGGACCGTTATTTATGTTCCGGGTTGTCTGCCTGCCTATGTCTTATAGAAGGAGAAAGACAGTGATTCATCAGTATATAAATAATGGATATTACATCGTCCTGGATGTCAACAGCGGATCCGTACATTCGGTTGATCCACTTCTGTACGATGTGATTTCCTTTTTATCGGAACGGGTTCCGGACAGCGAGAAGCCGTTTCAGATCGCACAGTCTCTGAAAGATGAGACGGCAGCGGCCTTAAAAGAGAAATACAGCCAGGAAGAGATCGGAGAGGCCTTTGAGGATATTCAGGAGCTCATCGATCAGGAGGAACTCTTTACCGCAGATATTTACAAAAACTTCGTCATGGACTTCAAGAAGCGCCAGACCGTTGTCAAGGCGCTCTGCCTGCATATCGCGCATGACTGCAACCTGGCCTGTCAGTACTGCTTCGCAGAAGAAGGCGAGTATCATGGACGCAGAGCGCTGATGACCTTTGAGGTCGGCAAAAAAGCGCTTGATTTCCTGATTGCCAATTCCGGAAACCGCCGGAACCTGGAAGTCGATTTCTTCGGCGGCGAGCCGCTGATGAACTGGCAGGTGGTTAAACAGTTAGTTGAGTACGGACGTTCCCAGGAAGAGGCACACAATAAGAAGTTCCGTTTCACACTGACCACCAACGGCGTCCTGTTAAATGATGAAATTATGGAATTCTGCAACCGCGAGATGGCAAACGTTGTACTGAGTCTGGATGGACGAAAAGAGGTCAACGACAAGATGCGTCCATTCCGCAACGGAACCGGAAGCTACGACCTGATCGTGCCGAAGTTCCAGAAATTTGCAGAGAAGCGCGGCGACCGCGATTATTTCGTGCGTGGTACCTTCACACACAACAACCTGGATTTTGGCAAAGATGTTCTGCATTTTGCCGATCTTGGATTCAAGAAAATGTCGGTTGAGCCGGTCGTAGCACCGGATGAAGAGTCCTACGCGATCAAAGAGGCGGATCTTCCGCAGATTCTCGAGGAATATGACCGTCTGGCAGCAGAGTATGTCAAACGCCACAAAGAGGGACGCGGCTTCACGTTCTTCCACTTTATGCTCGATCTGACACAGGGACCGTGCGTGGCAAAACGTCTGTCCGGATGCGGTTCAGGAACCGAGTATTTGGCGGTTACCCCGTGGGGCGACCTTTATCCGTGCCATCAGTTCGTAGGAAATGAAGAGTTTCTGCTCGGCAACGTGGATACGGGCGTGACCAACACGGCAGTCCGCGACGAGTTCAAACTCTGCAATGTCTATGCGAAAGACAAATGTCGGGATTGTTTTGCCAGATTTTACTGCAGCGGCGGCTGCGCGGCCAATTCCTACAACTTCCACGGTTCCATCACGGATGCGTATGATATCGGGTGCGAGATGCAGAAAAAGCGGATCGAGTGCGCGATCATGATAAAGGCCGCTCTTGCGGACGGCTCTGACGAGTAGAGAACAAGGAGAGAGAGGAATGAAGAACAAAAAAGGAAAAAGTTTCCTTGGGATGCTGATTCTTCTGATTGCCATCGGCGTATTTGGCTATTTCGGCTATTCGACGATGAATCAGATCAAGCTGGGTCTTGACTTGGCGGGTGGTGTCAGCATTACCTATCAGGCGAAAGAGGAAAATCCGTCTTCGGAAGATATGGCGGATACGATCTACAAGCTCCAGCAGCGTGTACAGAATTACAGTACCGAGGCGGAGGTTTACCAGGAGGGAAATGACCGTATCAACGTAGATATTCCGGGTGTTTCAGATGCAAATGCGATTCTGGAAGAGTTAGGAAAACCGGGTTCCCTGATTTTCGTGGACTCTGAGGGAAATCAGATCCTCGATGGTAAACAGGTTGCCAGCGCGAAAGCCGGCATGACCGAGGACAAGACGACCGGCTCCAAGGCGTATGTCGTTTCCCTGACCTTCACAGAGGAAGGAAAACAGGCATTTGCCGATGCGACTACGAACGGCGTCGGAAAACCAATTTATATCATTTATGATAATCAGATTATTTCCGCTCCGACCGTCCGCGAGGCGATCACAGGCGGACAGTGCCAGATCGACGGCATGGCTGATTACGAGGAGGCAAACAACCTTGCATCCACGATCCGTATCGGTTCCCTGTCCCTGGAACTGGAAGAGCTGCGTTCCAACGTGGTTGGTGCGAAGTTAGGCCAGGAGGCCATCTCGACCAGTTTAAAGGCAGGCTTAATCGGATTTGCCATTGTCATTGTATTTATGATTGCTGTCTATCTGCTTCCGGGTTTGGCTGCATCCTTGGCTCTGTGCCTGTATGTCGGTCTGATCCTGATCCTGTTAGTGGCATT
This sequence comes from Otoolea sp., assembly GCA_050875065.1. Lineage (GTDB taxonomy): Bacteria > Bacillota > Clostridia > Lachnospirales > Lachnospiraceae > Otoolea. The sequence continues at coordinate 8,357 of JBNMLY010000013.1, forward strand.
TGAAGTAACCCTGACGCTTCCGGGCGTGGCTGGTATTATTCTGTCGATCGGTATGGCGGTGGATGCGAACGTCATCATTTTTACCCGTATCAAAGAGGAGATCGGTCTGGGAACTTCCGTTAAGAATGCGATCAAGGCAGGTTTCTCCAAAGCACTTTCCGCGATCATCGACGGAAACGTAACCACCCTGATTGCGGCAGCGGTTCTGTTCTGGAGAGGTTCCGGTACTGTCAAGGGCTTTGCGGCGACGCTGGCCATCGGTATCGTGCTTTCCATGTTTACGGCCCTGTTTGTAACCAAATTTGCGCTGAACTGCTTCTATGAGATGGGCTTTGAGGATGCGAAGCTCTATGGATGCCGCAAGGACATGAAGGTACGTCCGTTCCTGAAATTCCGCAAGATTTACTTTGCTCTGTCGATTGTGATTATTCTGGCAGGTGTCGGAAGTATGATTCACAACCAGACATCGATGGGCGTTCCGCTCAACTACAGCATGGAGTTCAGAGGCGGTACTTCCACCAATGTTACCTTTAATGAGGATATGTCCCTCGAGGATATTTCTTCTCAGGTTGTTCCGGTGGTAGAGAAGATTACCGGTGAAGCTGGTACACAGACCCAGAAGGTAGCTGGAAGCAACGAGGTTATCATCAAGACGCGTACCTTGAACATGGATGAGCGTGAGCAGTTGAACCAGGCACTGGCAGACCAGTTTGGTGTAGATAAAGAGAAGATTACAGCTGACAGTATCTCCGGTGCGGTCAGCCAGGAGATGAAGCGTGATGCAATCGTGGCGGTTACGATTGCAACGATCTGCATGCTGATCTACATCTGGTTCCGTTTCAGCAATATCACGTTTGCGGCGGGCGCGGTTTTGGCCCTGATGCACGACGTATTAGTCGTTCTGACCTGCTACGCGATGCTGCGCTGGTCCGTTGGCTCGACGTTTATCGCTTGTATGCTTACGATTGTTGGTTATTCAATCAACGCGACGATCGTTATTTTCGACCGTATCCGTGAGAATACGAAGCTTTTGGGCAATAAAGAGTCTGCTGAGACGATCGTCAACACCAGTATCAGCCAGACCCTGACACGAAGCATCAACACGACGTTGACGACGTTTGTCATGGTTCTGATTCTTTACATTCTGGGTGTATCCTCGATCCGTGAGTTTGCTCTTCCGCTGATGGTAGGTCTGATCTGCGGTACCTATTCATCTGTATGCCTGTCCGGCTCTGTCTGGTATGTGCTGAATAAAAAGCGCATGGAGAAGAATGCTAAACCGGCTGGCAAGAAGGCAAAGAAAGAAAAAGAAGCGTAAAAAGACAGAGAAAATCGGAAACTGGCTGCGCGGTACCTGATAAAAGGGAACTTAGAATCCGGCTGCAGGATAAGATTTTTAATGCCATGTAAGAAAGAGGCTGGCGCATGAGGAAATGACTTAAAGGAACCTGTGCGTCAGCTTTTTGAAACAGAAAGAAGATTCACTGCTTTGGAACGGCTGGATGTTCGGCGGCATGTGACGGGAAGCCAGAACCAGTTTGAAGGGCAGAAAAGTGAAAGTATAGGAAATAAGATGGAATACAAGATTTTATACAAAGATGGCCGTGCAAAACGCGCGGAAATGAAAACCGTCCACGGAACCATCCAGACGCCGGTTTTCATGAATGTTGGTACGGTGGCGGCGATCAAGGGGGCGGTTTCGACCGATGACCTTCGCACGATCGGCACACAGGTGGAACTTTCCAATACCTACCACCTCCATGTCCGAACCGGCGACAAGCTGATCCGTCAGTTTGGCGGTCTGCATAAATTTATGAATTGGGATCGCCCGATCCTCACGGATTCCGGCGGATTTCAGGTGTTTTCCCTGGCAGGACTGCGGAAAATCAAAGAAGAAGGCGTTTATTTTAACTCCCACATCGACGGTCACAAGATTTTCATGGGACCGGAGGAGAGTATGCAGATTCAGTCTAACTTAGGCTCGACGATCGCGATGGCATTCGACGAGTGTCCGCCGAGTCTTGCAGATCGGGATTATGTACAGAAATCAGTTGAGCGAACGACCCGCTGGCTGGCGCGCTGCAAGGAGGAGATGGCACGCCTTAATGCACTGCCGGATACGGTCAACCGGGAACAGCTCTTGTTTGGTATCAATCAGGGTGCGATTTATGAGGATATCCGTATCGAGCACGCGAAAGAAATCAGCAAGATGAACCTCGACGGTTATGCGGTCGGCGGACTGGCAGTCGGCGAGAGCCATGAGGAGATGTACCGGATCTTGGATGCGGTTGTCCCGTATCTGCCGGAGGAGAAGCCGACTTATCTGATGGGGGTCGGCACACCGGCCAACATTCTGGAGGCAGTTGATCGGGGCGTTGATTTCTTTGACTGTGTCTACCCGTCCCGGAACGGACGCCACAGTCATGTATATACGAACCACGGCAAATTAAATCTTCTGAACAGCAAATATGAGCTGGATCCGCGCCCGATCGAGGAAGGCTGCGGCTGTCCGGCATGCCGTTCCTACTCCCGCGCATACATCCGCCACCTGTTTAAGGCGAAGGAAATGCTGGGGATGAGATTATGTGTCTTGCATAATTTGTATTTTTATAATAAAATGATGGAAGAGATTCGCGACGCGATCGAACATCACTGCTATGCCGAGTACAAGGCAAAGAAACTTGCGGGCATGGCGGTGGAATCGAATTAAAGGAGGAAATGTACCACATGAGCAGCACAAGCGGAATGATCGTTTACCTTGTATTTATCATTGCTATTTTCTATTTTATGGCAATTCGTCCACAGTCTAAAGAGAAGAAAAAACAGGCAGAACTGATGGCAACCGTAGCAGTAGGCGACAGCGTTCTGACTTCCAGCGGTTTCTATGGCGTGATCATCGACATGACCGATGATACCGTAATCGTAGAGTTTGGAAGCAACAAGAACTGCCGTATCCCGATGCGTAAGGATGCAATTGTTCAGGTTGAGAAACCGGAAGTATAAGAAGAACGGTAAAAGTGAGAGGATCGCAGCTCCCGATGGGGCGGCGGTCCTTTTTGTTTCATAGGAAAATGCGTCCTATGAAACTTAATAACTCCAGGTTATAGAATAAATTCCAAATTACTATACGGAGAATATCGGATTTTCTTCATCAGGAGATTGCAAAATAGGACAGAATCCGATATGATAAAAAGTAACCGCTTTAATAAAGGCTGGTGTGAATGATACACCGTCCAAACTGCGTTTCGGTTTGCAGCGGTGAAACGGGACGACAGAATGAGAAACATGGGAGGTATTTTATTATGAATTGCAATATTACTGTGATTCCGGGCGACGGAATCGGACCGGAGATTGTGAGAGAGGCCTGCGGCGTACTGGATAAGGTAGGTTCAGTTTACGGTCATACATTTAATTATACAAAGATTCTGATGGGGGGCTGCTCGATCGACGAGTACGGCGTGCCGCTGACCGATGAGGCACTGGAGACCGCAAAGAAGAGCGATTCCGTTCTGCTCGGCGCGGTCGGAGGAAATGTCGGAAATTCCCGCTGGTACGACGTGGCTCCGAACCTGCGCCCGGAGGCTGGACTTCTGGCGATCCGTAAAGGCTTGGGACTGTTCGCGAATATCCGTCCGGCATACCTTTACAAAGAGCTGGCAGATGCGTGCCCGTTAAAGAAAGAGATCATCGGTGATGGTTTTGATATGGTAATCATGCGCGAGTTGACCGGCGGTCTGTACTTCGGTGATCGTTACACGAAGGAGATTAACGGCGTGACGACGGCCGTGGATACCCTGACATACAATGAGAATGAGATCCGCCGGATCGCGATCAAGGCATTTGACATTGCGATGAAGCGCCGTAAGAGCGTCATCAGTGTAGATAAGGCAAACGTGCTGGATTCCTCCCGTCTGTGGAGAAAAGTGGTCGAAGAGGTTGCCAAGGATTATCCGGAAGTTACCCTGACCCATATGCTGGTGGACAACTGTGCGATGCAGCTCGTCATGAATCCGGGACAGTTCGATGTCATCCTGACTGAGAATATGTTCGGCGACATCCTTTCTGATGAGGCAAGTATGATTACCGGTTCTATCGGTATGCTGTCTTCCGCCAGCTTAAACGAGGGCAAGTTCGGTCTCTACGAGCCGAGCCACGGTTCCGCACCGGACATCGCAGGCAAGGACATCGCAAACCCGATCGCAACCATTCTTTCCGCAGCGATGATGCTTCGCTACTCCTTCGATCTGGACAAGGAAGCAAAAGCGATCGAAGATGCCGTACAGCAGGTACTGACCGAGGGCTACCGTACCGTGGATATCATGGCCGAGGGCTGCAAACAGGTCGGAACGATCGAGATGGGTAAACTAATTTGTCAGAGAATTAAATAAGAAAGATTGACTGTTTGGAAGTCCATGAAATGGAACGCAATCGATCGGGCATTCGTGGAAGGATGGCAGGAGGAATTGCATGGAAACAAACAAGAAAAAAAGAGCCGGTTTTACACTGGTAGAATTATTGATTGTAGTAGCGATTGTGGGAGTTTTGGTGGCGATATCGATTCCGATATTTTCAGCACAAATGTATAAGGCGAAAGTGGCAGTAGATGAGGCAAACGTGAGAGCATATTTTTCACAGCTTCAGTCGGATTATATAGTAACTGGAAAGTATGATCCCAGATATGAAGTCAGCAAAAATGATTATTATTACGATACGATCACATATTCGGATGGAACACAGGTAAAGCTTCAGACAGGCATATATATGGTGCGTGTTGCTGGGGAATTTAAAAATGATACAACAGCAGAAGATGGGTATCAAATAGCATATATGTCTTATGATGGAAAGTATACCATGGTATTAGGAGCAAGTGAATAGTATAGCATCTATCTTTAATAAAGAGCCTAATAAACTAATTGCAAAAATTCCATAAATGCGATAAAATGATCGATAAACCGTAATTTTTTGATAAGTTTACGTAGTTATAGTGTGAATACGAGGAAGTCCCAGTTAGAAAAAGAAAATGTATGTTGCTAAAAGGAAAGGTGGATGTTTCTTTAGTAATAATAAATTTTTTGAATAGTTGTGTTAAATTGAAAAAAATTTACACGGGGAAGATTGGCGTCGAAAGAGATAGAAGGAGACGAAAAGATGAAAAGTGATGCAGTAAGAAAAGGGATGCAGCAGGCACCTCACCGTTCTTTGTTTAATGCACTCGGTATGACGGAAGAGGAGATGAACAAACCTCTCGTTGGTATCGTAAGTTCTTATAATGAGATTGTTCCGGGGCACATGAACCTGGACAAGATTGTGAATGCGGTCAAGCTGGGCGTAGCGATGGCTGGCGGTACACCGGTTGTATTTCCGGCAATCGCAGTCTGTGATGGTATTGCCATGGGACATGTCGGCATGAAATACTCCCTGGTTACCCGTGATCTGATCGCGGATTCCACCGAATGTATGGCACTGGCCCATCAGTTTGATGCCTTGGTTATGGTTCCGAACTGTGATAAGAACGTACCAGGTCTTCTGATGGCGGCAGCCCGCGTCAATGTACCGACCGTATTTGTCAGCGGCGGCCCGATGTTAGCCGGTCACGTAAAAGGACAGAAGAGAAGTCTTTCCAGCATGTTCGAGGCAGTTGGTTCCTACGCAGCAGGCACCATGACCGAGGAAGATGTCAAAGAGTTTGAATGTAAGGTCTGCCCGACCTGTGGTTCCTGCTCCGGTATGTACACCGCCAACAGCATGAACTGCCTGACCGAGGTACTCGGCATGGGTCTTCAGGGCAACGGTACGATTCCGGCCGTTTACTCCGAACGAATCAAACTGGCAAAACACGCCGGTATGAAAGTCATGGAGATGTATGAGAAAAACATCCGTCCGAGAGACATCATGACAGAAAAAGCATTCTTAAATGCGCTGACTGTGGACATGGCACTCGGATGTTCTACCAACAGTATGCTGCATCTTCCGGCGATTGCACATGAGGCAGGCGTAGACCTGAATATGGAGCTGGTCAATGAGATGAGCAAGCGCACCCCGAACCTGTGTCATCTGGCACCGGCAGGCCCGACCTACATGGAGGATCTGAACGAGGCAGGCGGCGTCTATGCGGTCATGAATGAGCTGTCCAAGAAGAATCTTCTGAATCTGGACTGCATCACCGCAACCGGCAAGACCGTCGGCGAGAATATCAAGGGCTGCGTCAACAAGAATCCGGAGGTTATCCGCCCGATCGACAATCCGTACAGCCAGACTGGCGGTATCGCGATCCTGAAAGGAAACCTGGCACCGGATACAGGTGTTGTAAAACGTTCTGCGGTTGCACCGGAGATGCTGGTACACCAGGGACCGGCCCGCGTATTTGACTGCGAAGAAGACGCGATTGCAGCGATCAAAGGCGGCAAGATCGTGGCTGGAGATGTCGTTGTCATCCGTTACGAGGGACCGAAGGGCGGCCCGGGCATGCGTGAGATGCTGAACCCGACTTCTGCCATTGCAGGTATGGGACTTGGTTCCAGCGTTGCACTGATCACAGATGGCCGTTTCTCCGGCGCATCCAGAGGCGCGTCCATCGGACACGTTTCCCCGGAGGCAGCAGTCGGCGGACCTATCGCGCTGGTTGAGGAAGGCGATATTATTTCGATCGATATCAATAATAACGCCCTGAATGTACTCGTATCCGATGAGGAGTTAGCAGAGAGAAGAAAGAAATGGCAGCCGAGAGAGCCGAAGGTTACGACCGGATATCTGGCACGTTACGCAGCACTTGTAACGAGCGGAAACCGGGGCGCAATCCTGGAGGTTCCTAAGACACAGAATTAATCATATTTAGTAAAAAGGTATTTTTACGTTACTGTTCACAGGCAGGCACTTTTGAAACAAAAAGTGCCGTAAGATAACGTGGTGACCGCAGAAATTTGCCGTATTTAAATGCGAAGCCACGGTAAATTCCGTTACTGGGCACGTATACGTGAACAGTAACATCTTTACGGAAGGAAAGCAGGTTAGACAGATGAAGACATTGACAGGAGCAGAGATTGTCATCGAATGCTTGAAAGAGCAGGGGGTAGACACGGTGTTCGGTTATCCGGGCGGCGCGATCCTCAATATTTACGATGCACTTTACAAACACAAGGATGAAATTACCCATATTTTGACCTCTCATGAACAGGGAGCGTCCCACGCGGCAGACGGCTACGCGAGAGCAACCGGCAAGGTCGGTGTGTGTATGGCGACGTCCGGTCCAGGAGCGACAAACCTGGTTACGGGTATTGCGACGGCTAACCTGGATTCCATTCCGATGGTAGCCATTACCTGTAATGTAACGACAGGACTTCTTGGTAAGGACAGTTTTCAGGAGATCGACATTTTAGGTGTTACCATGCCGATCACGAAATATAATTTTATCGTAAAGGATGTCACAAAGCTGGCGGATGTGATCCGCCGTGCGTTTGTGATCGCCAAGAGCGGCCGTCCGGGTCCGGTTCTGGTAGATATCACCAAGGATGTGACGGCAGCAACCTGCGAGTATGAGGCCAAGGAACCGCAGCCGATCGAGCGAGAGACCGAGCTGATCCGCGAGGAAGACATGGAAAAGGCGATCGAGATGATCAAGGCATCGAGAAAACCGTTTATTTTCGTCGGCGGCGGTGCAGTGGCGTCTGATGCTGCCAATGAATTAGCTGCATTTGCACATAAAGTACAGGCTCCGGTCGGGGACAGCCTGATGGGTAAAGGCGCATTTGACGGAACCGATGCTCTTTATACCGGTATGATTGGTATGCACGGAACCAAGACGTCCAACCTTGGCGTAGCAGAGTGCGATCTGCTGATCGTTGTGGGCGCGCGTTTCAGTGACCGTGTAGTTGGTGATCCAAATCATTTTGCTACCAATGCAAAGATTTTACAGATGGATATCGATCCGGCGGAGATCAACAAAAATATCCAGACCGACGCAAGTATCATCGGCGATGTCAAAGTGATCCTGCGTAAGTTAAACGCGCGTCTGGATCCGATGAACCATGACGAATGGCTCAGCCATATCGAGCGACTGAAGGATATGTATCCGCTCCGCTATAATAAGGATGTTCTGACCGGTCCGTATATCATGGAAGAGATTTATAAAGTGACGAACGGGGATGCAATCATCTGTACCGATGTCGGACAGCACCAGATGTGGGCGGCACAGTATTATAAATACAAACGTCCGAGACAGCTTCTGACTTCCGGCGGTCTGGGCACGATGGGCTACGGTCTGGGGGCGGCGATCGGTGCGAAGATGGGCTGCAAGGATAAGACCGTCATCAATATCGCCGGAGACGGCTGTTTCCGTATGAATATGAACGAGATTGCGACGGCAACCCGTTACAATATCCCGGTCATCGAGATCGTATTCAACAACCACGTTCTGGGTATGGTACGCCAGTGGCAGACCCTGTTCTACGGAAAACGTTATTCCCAGACAGAGCTTTACGATCAGGTGGATTTCGTCAAGGTAGCCGAGGGCATGGGAGCAAAAGCATACCGCATCACGAAGAAAGAGGATGTAGAGCCGGTGCTGCGCGAGGCAATCAGCTTAAATATCCCGGTTGTGATCGAGTGCCAGATCGGCAGCGATGACAAGGTATTCCCGATGGTTCCGGCTGGAAAACCGATCGAGGAAGCGTTTGATGAGATTGACTTACGCATCGAATAGTTGTAAAATGTCGATTATCACAGTTTGTGAAAGAGGAGGAGAAATATATGAGCAGAGTCTATAACTTTTCGGCAGGTCCGGCAGTGCTTCCGGAGGAGGTACTGAAAGAGGCAGCAGCAGAGATGCTGGATTATCAGGGCAGCGGCATGTCCGTGATGGAGATGAGCCACCGTTCCCAGGATTTCAAGACCATCATCGAGGATGCGGAAAAGGATCTGCGCGAACTGATGCAGATTCCGGACAATTATAAGGTATTATTTGTACAGGGCGGCGGCAACATGCAGTTCGCGATGGTTCCGATGAACCTGTTCAAAAACAAGGTGGGCGATTACATCATCACCGGACAGTGGGCAAAGAAAGCATACCAGGAGGCAAAGCTGTATGGCACGGCCAACGCGATCGCATCCAGTGCTGACAAGACCTTTTCCTACATCCCGGATTGTTCCGATCTTCCGGTGGATGAAAATGCAGATTATGTATACATTTGCTTAAATAACACCATTTATGGAACCGTATACCATGAGCTTCCGAACACCAAGGGCAAGACACTGGTAGCAGACATCTCCTCCTGTTTCCTGTCAGAGCCGATCGATGTAAGTAAGTTTGGTATCCTGTGGGGCGGCGTTCAGAAGAACGTAGGTCCGGCTGGCATGGCGATCGTCATCATTCGCGAGGATCTGATCACCGAGGATGTTCTTCCGGGAACACCAACCATGCTGCGTTACAAAACATACGCAGACAATGACTCTCTGTACAACACACCGCCTACATATACCATCTATATGTGCGGCAAGGTATTTAAGTGGCTCAAGAAAATGGGCGGCTTAAGTGCCATGAAGGAGCGCAACGAGAAGAAGGCGAAACTCCTGTACGATTTCCTGGATGAGAGCAAGCTTTTTAAGGGTACCGTAGAGAAGAAAGACCGTTCCCTGATGAACGTACCGTTCGTAACGGGCGATGCTGACCTGGATGCTCTGTTCGTCAAGGAAGCCAAAGCGGCGGGTCTTGTGAATTTAAAAGGCCACCGTACCGTTGGCGGTATGCGCGCCAGCATCTACAATGCAATGCCGATCGAGGGTGTTGAGAAATTAGTTGCTTTCATGCGTGAATTTGAGAAAAAACATACAAATTAAGCAATTTTAAAATTGATGCCATTGCTGCGGCGAAGGGGAGCGGGAATCTGTACCTTTCTGCTGCGGCAGTGGAATTTTTTAAAACAAAAACAGCCCGCGTATGGGAAACTTTGAAATTTTAAATTTTGTATAGAAAAGAGAGTTAAAAGAAAATGAGAAAAATCCATTGCTTGAATCCGATTTCCAAGCTGGGAACCGGTTTACTGACCGAAAATTATGAGATGACTGATGACCTGGCAGAGGCAGAGGGCATTCTGGTCCGCAGTGCTGCCATGCATGATCTGGAACTTCCGAAGGGACTGCGTGCCGTTGCACGTGCCGGCGCCGGTGTCAATAACATTCCGCTTGACAAGTGTGCAGAGGCTGGTGTGGTTGTATTCAATACACCGGGTGCCAATGCAAACGGCGTCAAAGAGCTGGTACTGGCTGGTATGCTGCTGGGCGCCAGAGACGTAGTCGGCGGCATCGACTGGTGCAGAGAGCAGAAAGAAAATGAAAATATCTCCAAAGATATGGAGAAGGCAAAAAAGAAATTTGCAGGTCATGAGATCCGCGGCAAAAAGCTTGGCGTCATCGGACTGGGTGCCATCGGTGCAGAGGTTGCAAACGCGGCTGCAGCGCTTGGCATGGAAGTATACGGCTATGACCCGTTCATTTCTGTCAAGGCAGCATGGATGCTTTCCAGAGACGTAAAGCACATTACATCTGTCGATACCATTTATAAGGAGTGCGACTATATTACCGTTCATGTACCGCTGCTTGACAGTACCCGCCAGATGATCAACAAAGACAGTCTGGGCCAGATGAAGGACGGCGTAGTCATCTTAAACTTCGCGCGTGACCTTCTGGTAAATGACGATGATATGGCAGAGGCATTGGCTTCCGGCCGTGTAAAACGCTATATCACTGATTTCCCGAATGCAAAGGTAATGCAGATGCCGAACGTCATTGCAACCCCGCATCTGGGCGCATCCACGGAAGAATCTGAGGATAACTGTGCAGTGATGGCGGTCAAAGAGCTGATGGACTATCTGGACAATGGTAATATCAAGAACTCCGTCAACTTCCCGAACTGCGACATGGGTGTCTGCACAACCGTAGGCCGTATCGCACTGCTTCACAAGAACGTACCGAACATGATCGGACAGATTTCTGCGATCCTGGCATCCACCGACATGAACATCGCGAACATGACGAACAAGAGCCGTGATAAATACGCTTATACACTGGTTGATCTGGAGACTAAGGCAGACGAGGCGACGGTTGAGAAGCTGAAAGCGATTCAGGGTATGATGCGTGTGCGCGTGATTAAATAATAAACTTGATTAGTGCATCGACAGGATTCGCACTAAATTTGATAAAACTTTGCTACGTGTTTCTATATAGAGCAGTTTTATTAGAAACAGCCGGAGAAAGTGCGTTTTTTCGCGCATCTTTTTCGGCTGTTTTTGTTATGGATTGCGAATTCTTTTTATTGAAGAATCTTTGCACGGCTTTTTAATGTGATAGCCGTTATATGTATATATTGGTGAGAAGCTGTCAGTGGCTGGTTATATTAAGCGGCAGGATTGAGTTGGCAAGAAAACTTTGTCATGGCTTAGAAAATTGATTGACGCTGGGATCTTTCATCTCATAAACACGCGTCCACTCTTTTGTTCCTTCTTTTTTGACGGTCTCGGAGCGGTTCATCGCCAGAAACCGGATCAGCTCATAGCAGTCAATCCAGATTTCATTGTTTCCCTCTTTCTGGGATTCGTCGAAAATGAGCTGCAATCCGAAATGTAGGTGCGGTTCGGCGATGTTGTTGGTATTTTCGGTGGTGCTGTAACCGGTATGTCCGAGATAGCCGATCACGTCCCCGGCGGTGACGAGGCTGCCTTCTTTCAGATTGGACTGGTAGGGGTAGTCTTTGCGTAAATGTGCATAATAATAGTACCGTTTGCCGTCAAAACTGCGGATGCCGATGCGCCAGCCGCCGTACTGGTTCCAGCCAAGCGCCTCGACGCGCCCGGATTCCACGGCGATCACAGGGGTTCCCGTCTGTCCCATCATATCGTGTCCGAGATGCCGCCGCCGGTAGCCGTAGCTGCGGGAGACGCCGAAATCGTCGTAATGGCTGTAAGGAAAGTTTTTCGCCAGCGGGAGAAACGCTTTCAACCCATATTTGGTAACCCAGACTTTTTCCTCGCCGGAGGGAGTCAGGGGGACGGCGTCGGGATCGGAGAGAGACGGAGTGGAGTTTGGTTGTTGGTTGGAATCGGTGGTGCTAGGTTGTGTTTGAGTTTGGGTAGAAGAGCCGGGCGCACTTTGTGTGTTGGATGAGACTGAGGCTTCTGGTGAAGGTTGGGCGGATGATTTGGTCGTGTCCGCGCCAGTTGTTGTCGTTGCGTAGGAAGTATTGGCAGCCGGATCCCCCTCCTGAATCTGCGCGTCTGCCAGCGCAAAAGCAGGTGCTTCCGATTTCGGAATTTCAATCTCATACATCCCGACCATCCCATCCAGGACTGCGCCGTAAGCTTCGCGGTAATAAGCAAAAGAGGTCATATTTTTTGTCAGTTCATCCACGGTAACGCCGTTTTGAAGCTGCTCTACGGCTTTCGTCATGTCGGATGCCTGATAATGCGAAAAATCCCCCCCGTAGCGCGCCCCCAGATAGGCGAGCAGATCGACCCAGTTCAGGTGCGTATCCTGTTGGCAGGTATCGACATCGTAGCGGAACGCCTGCGTCATGGCGTCGGCAGTCACATCGAAGTCCACCCAGCGGATAAAATGTTCCGACGTATGCCCGGCGGTAACCTGACGGCTTCCCGGACGCTGGAAGGACCAGCTGACAAAGAGCGCCGCAATGGCGCAGAGTTCCAGTGCAATGATAACAGTGCTTCGTTTCAAGACAGATCCCTCCTGTGCGAGATGGCTATTTTTGCAATCTGATAAGATTGTATGAGGGAGCAGATGAAAGTATGAGTTTATCTTTGCAAAAATATGAGAAAAAGTGTTTGAGGCGAGGAAAAAAGTATGAGCTGATTTAGGGAAAACAGATTATACAAACAGATTATATAAGAGAGAAAAGTGATAGAAAAAAATAGAAGAAAACAATAGATGAACGGTAGAGAGATAAAAAAGAGAGTAAATCATACACACAAGGAGGTACATGAAATGGAAAAGAAGGAAGAAATGAAACAGCCGTCCGGCTCATTCTCAGAAGTCTGGGACAAGCGCGGACAGGAGACAGATGCGACCAATGATTTTCGGAAGAAAATTGAAATGGAGATTACCGAAGCGCGCCCTGGCTATGCGGTCGGAGAGATCGTGCTGAAACCGTGGCATATGAATATTTTAGGCATTGTGCACGGTGGCGTTCTGTATTCACTGGCAGATACGGTGGGCGGCACAGCGGCGATGACCGGTCGAGACTACGCGGTCCCGACCGTGGACGGCACGATCCATTATCTGAAAGCTGGAAAAAACACGTCTAAAATCGTTGCCCGGGCGCAGGAGATACAGAACGGCTATGCATTTTCAGTGTGCGAGTGCAAGATTTATGATGATAAGGAAACCTTGCTGGCCTCGGCGACGATGACGTATTATCATTTGAGGAAGAGATAGCATAAGAATAGAAAGTTCAAAAGACAAAGGAAGATTTAAAACCAGCCCTTCACATGTATGCTGCATGCGAAGGCTGGTTTTTTCGGCAGAAATCTTTAAGTTACAGTTTACAGCTCAATCAGACTCTCATCCTCCGGCACCAGCAGCTCGCCGTGATAAAATTCTTCCCCTTCGGTGTGGTACAAAATAGCACGCTCCGGGTATGTCTTATCTTCGGTATGCCACAGAATCAGATGTCGCGCGCTGAGGCGTTCGGCGAGTTCGCAGGCGTCTTTGACGGTGCTGTGATGTTTTTCATAAGGGGAGAAGATTTCACGGTCGCGGTAGAGGCAGAAGGCTTCGTGGAAGAGCCAGTCGGCGTCCTTGGCAAATTCTTCGCAGAGCGGGTTCAGCGGTTCGTCGCCCGGGCAGCAGACGATCTTGCCGTCCGGCAATGCGGCACGGAAGCCGAACTGGCGCGCTTTGGTCGAGTGGATGTCAAAGAAAGTGACCTCCATATCGAGGATTCGGCGTGTTTCCCGATCTTCAACCGGGATGAGCTTAATCGGACCGCCAATGAGGTCGCAGAATTTCTTCTGGAGCGTCAGGCGGCAGAAAGTCTGAATCGTATCAATCAGCCCGTCGTGGCAGTAAATATGAAAAGTCCCCTCATAATTTCCCTTTTTGATAGCAGTTCCAATCATTCGTATCATCCAGATCACGCCTAGAATGTGGTCGGTGTGTTCGTGCGTTACGAAAAGATGATGGATGCGGTTTAATGGAACCTGCATTTCCTCCAGAATCCGCAGGATACCATTGCCGCCGCCGGCATCCGTCATGAAATATTCCTCGCCGGAGCGGATGGCGAAGCAGGTGTTATAGTAGCGCGTCATCGTGGCATTGCCGGTGCCGAACACGTAGAGTAAGTGTGGTTGTGTCATGGATGTTCCTCCTGTATTTATGTAATAGTAAAAGAATGTAATCACAGTGATTGAGTTATGTAAATTAAATGGCTATTCATGTATGATGTAAAATAATAAAAATGAGCAGACCGCATGAACAAACGGTTAAAAATATATTTTGACCCTGATCTGAATCTATGCTACTATAAATCTATCAAAAAGGCAAATGTAATGTAGATAATGTGGCTGTTTACCCGAAGTGAACGTGATGGTGACGAGGCAAAATGATATCCGGGCAGACAGCGCAGTTTGGGAGCTGATAACATGAGGGATTTAGCATATTTAAAGCTGCTTTCGCGGGAATACCCGAATATCCGTGCGGCGGCGAGTGATATTATTAATTTACAGGCAATCTGTGCACTTCCAAAAGGCACGGAATATTTCTTCAGCGATCTGCACGGTGAGCATGAGGCGTTTATCCATCTGCTCCGCAGCTCATCGGGCATCATCCGGGAGAAGATCCGCGAGACATTTGGACATATTATTTCAGAGGAGGACGAGGTACGGCTGGCGAACCTCATCTACTATCCGGAGAAAATCATCAGCCAGGTCAGACAGGCGAATGAATACACGGAGGACTGGCAGAAGACGGCAGTGTACCGCCTGGTACAGATCTGCCGGGAGGTTTCGTCGAAATATACCCGTTCCAAGGTACGGAAAAAGATGCCGAAGGAATTTTCGGGCGTGATCGACGAGCTTTTGTATGTGGATAATACGGATGACAATAAGCTGGAATATTACGGCGAACTCATCAATACCCTGATTGACGTTCAGGTGGCGGACAGCTTTATCGTTGCGATCTGCAGCCTGATCCGCAGTCTGACGATCGACAATCTTCATATCTTAGGTGATATATTTGACCGTGGTCCGAGACCGGATATCATTCTGG
The DNA here is from genome assembly GCA_050875065.1 of Otoolea sp. GTDB lineage: Bacteria > Bacillota > Clostridia > Lachnospirales > Lachnospiraceae > Otoolea. The sequence continues at coordinate 23,624 of JBNMLY010000013.1, forward strand.
AGGAGCTGATGCATTTCCACGATGTGGATATCCAGTGGGGCAATCACGATATCTCGTGGATGGGCGCGGCGACGGGCAACCGGGCGTGCATCTGCAATGTCCTGCGTATGGCGCTCGGCTATAATGGATTTGACGTGCTGGAGGACGGCTACGGCATCAACCTGCGTCCTCTGTCGATGTTTGCGGAGCGTGTGTACCGGGATGATCCGTGCACCTGCTTCCTGCCGCAGATCCTCGATAAAAATATTTATGATGCAGTCGATCCGAAGCTGGCGGCGAAGATGCACAAGGCGATCGCGGTGCTGCAGTATAAGGTGGAAGGACAGATCATCAAGCGCCACCCGGAGTACGGGATGGAGGAACGGATGCTTCTGTCGGCGGTTCATTACGATCGCGGGACGGTCACGATCGATGGAAAAGAGTATTCGATGCGCGATAGGAATTTCCCGACCGTCGATCCGGCGGATCCGCTGCGTCTGACGGAGGAGGAAGAGGAACTGCTTCACACCCTGGAGCTGTCCTTCCGCCACAATACGCGGCTGCATGAGCATATCCGTTTCCTGTATTCCAACGGAAGTATGTATAAATGCTGCAATTCCAACCTCCTGTATCACGGTTGTATCCCGATGACGGAGAATCGGGAGTTTGACGGTCTGATGGTGGGCGGCAAGATGTATCGCGGCAAGGAACTGATGGATTTTATTGACACTCAGGTGAAAAATGCTTATTTTCTGCCGGAGGATGCGCCGGAGAAAGAGGCGTGCCGCGATTTCATGTGGTATCTGTGGAACGGCGCGAAATCGCCGGTCTTTGGGAAGGATAAAAACCGCAGCTTCGAGCACTATTTCATCGAGGATTCAGAAGTGATGAAGGAGACGATGAATCCGTATTATCAGCTCAGCGAGGAAGAAGAGACCTGCAATATGATTTTGGAGGAATTTGGACTCCCGACGAAGGGATCACACATCATCAACGGGCATATGCCGGTGAAAATCAAGAATGGAGAGACGCCGATCCGGGCGGGCGGCAAGCTTTTCATCATCGACGGCGGCTTGTCGAAAGCCTACCAGGAGCGGACGGGAATCGCTGGATATACGTTGATTTTCAATTCGCATCATCTCGCGCTTGCGGAACATAAGCCATTTGACCCGGAGCGCGAACGGACGCCGAAGGTATACATCGTGGAGAAGATGCAGAAACGCATCACGGTGGCGGATACGGACGAAGGCAGGGAGCTGGCGGGACGCATCGAGGATCTGAAGGAACTTTTGAAGGCGTACCGGAGCGGGCTTTTGAAAGAACGTGTGCGCTGATTCGGCTTGAACGATGAGACTCAAAAGCGCTTCCCTTTTATTTAAAGAAGAAGCAGGGGCGATTGGGTGCATTGAGAATATAAGGAGACGACTACATGAGAAAGACAGAATTTTTACAGGAGCTTCGGGAGGCTCTGGAGGGCGAGGTCTCGGCCTCTGCCATCCAGAGTAACATAAGCTACTATGACCAGTATATCAGTCAGGAGATGGCGAAAGGGCGCAGCGAGGAAGAGGTGATCGAGGAGATAGGCAGCCCGCGCCTGATTGCGAGAACTATCATTGACAGCAACGAGGGCGCCGGGGAGACTTATCAGGGGGGATCCTACACATCGGAGGGAACAGCCGGAAGCGGGCGTACAGCGTCCTCCTACAACGGCACTTCCCCGGAGCAGGACGATGGCGGCCTGCCGCCGAACTTCCACTATATCGATCTGAATAAGTGGTACTGGAAGGTGCTCCTCAGTGTGGCAGTCATCGTGATCTTATTCGTGCTGTTTGCGCTGGTTGGAGGAATTTTTACCATCCTGATTCATCTGGCGGGACCGATTCTTCTGATTTGGCTGATTTATACAGTTATTAAAAGCATCTGGAAATAGAGATAAGGAAAAGCCCCCCTGTCTCCGGTTGTGAGGGAGAACCGGAGCAGGGGGGCTTTTCATGTTTTTTCGCAAACATATGGAGGTTTATTGAGTTGAAAAATTGTATCATGGAAAATGTAGGGGATTTCCATAATGCAAAAAAAGCATCTGCTGTGCCGTCTTTGGCAAACAAATGCTTTTAGCTGGGCTACAAGGATTCGAACCTTGAAAATGACGGAGTCAGAGTCCGTTGCCTTACCATTTGGCGATAGCCCAATGAATTGAACGATTTATATTATACTGTATATGAATGGATTCGTCAACTACTTTTTTATAATTTTTTATGAATCATGTTTTTTTCTTTCAATCAGCCGGGATAGAACATGAAAATCTCTGTCCCGGCTGTTCTTCTATGCTTTTAAATTGCAATAAAAACGGTTCATTTTACTTCGATGACGGCTGCGGTATATAACGCGCGATGCGTCCGGCGAATTCAGCGATGTTCTGGGTCTGTAAGTAGACGCGTCCAGGGCCTTTGAGGGTCGTCAGGAAAAGTCCCTCGCCGCCGAAGAAGATATTGCTCATGCCCTTTACGGTTTCGATGCCGTACTCGACACTGGAGTCGAAGGCAACGACGTTACCGGTGTCTACTTTCAGGACTTCTCCCGGAGCCAGATCCTTGCAGACGAGATCGCCGTCTACTTCCAGGAATACCATGCCATCACCATGGATGGATTCCAGGATAAAGCCTTCACCGCCGAAAAAGCCGGAGGAAAACTTCTTTGTGAAAGTAACATCGAGCTGAATGGAATCTTCACCGCAGAGGAACGCTCCTTTCTGGCAGATCAGACTGCCGTGCTCATTGATATTGATCGGCAGAATCTGTCCGGCCACGGTGGATGCAAACGCGATCTGGGTATCAGCTGTCTCAGCGGTGTAGGTGGCCATAAACATGGATTCGCCCGCAAACATGCGGCTGAGTCCTTTCATAAAGCCGCCTTTCGTGTTGGTCTCCATGCGGATGCCCTCGGTCATCCACGCCATACCGCCAGATTGTGTAAACATTTTTTCTCCCGGTGCGTCGAAAGTGATCTCAACCGCTGGCATGGTCGTTCCAATTAATTCGTATTTCATGAAATGCCTCCTTGATTAGAATGTAAGTAATGGTTCATTTTCTGGTTATCGTTATGAATGGGTTTAAAGTACTTTCAGTTTATCATATAAAATATAAAAAAACCAGAATAAAGCGGGAAAATATAGGGTGGATTGGATAAAAAAACGGATAAATTTAGAAAATGTTTCAAATTTGTATCAAATATACATCAAATATGTTTCAAAATGCCATCTGGCTTAGAATAAAAAATCACAAATTTCCTTGGGCAGTTCGTAGACAAGGCGGTTCGAATCGGATATAATGAGTTTCATGACAGAAGGTTAGCAGATCAGGATGAAACGGTAGAGGACGGATGCACGGAGACGCTCCGGGCATCCAGATTCCGGAAAGGAAACGAGAGCGATATGTATACATTTGACAGCCGGGTCCGGTACAGTGAGACGGATGAAGAGGGTAATCTCTCTGTGGCAGGAATCATGAATTACCTCCAGGATTGTTCGACGTTCCAGTCGGAGGATCTGAAGCTTGGAATTTCGTATCTGAATGAGAAAAAACGGGCGTGGTGGCTGAGCGGCTGGCAGATAGAGATTCTCAGACAGCCGCATTTCGGTGAGCGGATCCGTATTTCTACGTGGCCGTATGGATTTAAGGGAATCTACGGTTATCGGAATTTTACGATTGAGGATGAGGCGGTAAATGTGCTGGTGCGGGCCGATTCGACCTGGTTTTACTATGATCTGGAGAAGGGATGCCCGCTCCGGGTACCAGAGAGTCAGTTGAAAGGCTATCAGATCGAGAACAAACCGCTTGTGATGCCGCCAGCGCCAAAGAAGATCCGCCTGCCCGAGAAGTGTGAGACAGCGGCACCGGTCACGGTGGAGCGCCATCATCTGGATACGAACCGCCATGTGAACAATGCACAGTATGTGGCGATCGCGCGGGAACTGCTTCCGGCGGACTTTGCACTCGGAGAACTGCGGGTGGAGTACCGGAAGGCGGCTGTGCTCGGCGATGTGATGTATCCAAAGCTGGCGCAGGTGCCGGAGGGGTATGTGGTATCGCTGCAGGATGCAGAAGGTCAGGTGTATGCGAATTTGTGGCTGGCAGAAGCTGAGGCTGTGAAAGATTGAACCGTTAAAAAAGAATATATCGGCAGAAAAGAGAGGACGAATGACATGATTGAACTGGGAAGAGTACAGGAACTGATGGTAGTGAGGGAGAAGAACTTCGGCGTATATCTGGGAGAAAAGAAGGATGACGCGGCGGCAGTCCTGCTTCCGAAGAAACAGGTGCCGGAGGGCACCAAAGTGGGTGATAAGCTCAAGGTATTTATTTACAAGGATTCCGAGGATCGCCTGATAGCGACAACCTCGATGCCGAAGCTGGAGTTAGGCGACACGGCGGTTCTGAAGGTTAAGGATGTATCGAAGATCGGTGCGTTCCTCGATATGGGACTGGAAAAGGATCTGCTGCTTCCGTTTAAGGAGCAGGTATATCCGGTGCGCGCCGGGGAAGAGTGTCTGGTCGCGCTGTATGTGGACAAGAGCGGCCGTCTGGCGGCGACGATGAAGGTATATCCGTATCTTCGCAGCGATGCCCCGTACAAGAAGGACGAGTGGACCGAGGGACGCGTTTATGAGATCAATGAAAATCTGGGTGTGTTCGTGGCTGTGGCCGACCGCTATTTCGGGCTGATCCCGAACCGCGAGCTGTACGGAAAATGCCGTTTGGGCGAGATCTTAAAGGTGCGCGTGACGAAGGTGCGCGAGGACGGAAAGCTGGATTTAAGCCTGCGCGAGGTGGCATACCGCCAAATGAACACGGATTCTGATGCGGTACTGGCTCGCTTGAAAGAGAAAAATGGCGTTCTGCCGTTCAATGACCGCGTGGAGCCGGAGATCATCCGCCGCGAGTTTAACTTAAGCAAGAATGCATTTAAGCGCGCGATCGGACATCTTTTAAAAGAAGGAAAAGTAGAAGTAAACGAAGATTCTATCCGTTTAAAATAAGAATGACAAAGGAGAGATACGACATGAAGAAAGTAATCAGCACAACCAATGCACCGGCAGCGATCGGCCCGTATTCCCAGGCAATCGAGGTAAATGGAATGGTATTTGCATCCGGTCAGATTCCGGTCAATCCGGCAACCGGCGAGATCCCGGAGGGAATCGAGGCACAGGCTGAGCAGGTTTTAACCAATGTAAAGAACCTTCTTGAGGCAGCAGGCGCTTCCATGGAGCAGGTTGTAAAGACCACCGTATTTATCCAGAACATGGATGATTTTGGAAAAGTAAACGAGATTTATGCGAAATATTTCGAGGGTGCGTGCCCGGCACGTTCCTGCGTCGAGGTATCCAAACTTCCGAAGGGCGTCCTGATGGAGATGGAAGCGATCGCTGCAAAGTAAAAACAGAGACAGAAAGTCAGAATCCTGCGGCGGATATCAGAGAGTTTGCTGGTAAAAGCAGGGTAAAAGAGGGCAAAATGACGAAAAAAATCACTTTTTTTCGTTCGCCCTCTTTTTTTTTTCGTCATTTTGCTTTAATATAAAAGGAAAGATCCGTCGTCGCCCGGTTTACCGGAAAGGGCAGGGGAATGACAGGTTGGAGCTCAATGGCGGCATTGGATCAAGGATGATTAAATAAAAAGGAGAGAGGATTATGATTTCGAATCAGATACTCCAGACAAATGTTGAGGGGTTAAAAGGAATTACGCGTGTCGATCTCTGTATCTGTGATACGGAGGGCAAGGTGCTGGCATCCACATTTACTGGCGCTGAGGAATATGAGAGTGCAATTCTGGCTTTCGTAGACTCTCCGGCGGACAGTCAGGTAATACAGGGCTATCAGTTTTTCAAAGTGTTTGATGACCATCAGTTGGAATATATTCTTCTCGCCAAGGGGGGAAGCGACGATGTGTACATGGTCGGCAAGATGGCGGCATTTCAGATCCAGAATTTACTGATAGCTTACAAGGAACGGTTTGATAAGGATAATTTTATCAAGAATTTGCTGCTTGATAATCTACTTCTGGTTGATATTTACAACCGTGCGAAGAAGTTGCATATTGAGACGAACGTAAAGCGGATTGTATTTATCATTGAAACGCAGCATGAGAAAGATGCGAATGCGTTAGAGACAGTCCGAAGCCTATTTTCAACCAAGACGAAAGATTTTGTTACGGCGGTAGATGAAAAGAATATTATTCTTGTCAAGGAAGTGAAGCCGGGCGAGACCTACGATGATTTGGAAAAGACGGCGAATATGGTTGTGGATATGCTGAATACGGAGGTTCAGACGCATGCCAATGTGGCGTTTGGAACGATCGTCAACGAAATTAAAGATGTATCGCGTTCTTATAAAGAGGCGAAGATGGCACTGGATGTAGGTAAAATTTTTTATGGAGGAAAGAACGTCGTCGCGTACAGTAAGCTGGGAATTGGCCGTTTGATTTATCAGCTTCCGCTGCCGCTTTGCAGGATGTTTATCAAAGAAATTTTTGATGGAAAGTCGCCGGACGAGTTTGACGAGGAGACACTTACGACGATCAACAAGTTTTTTGAGAACAGCCTGAACGTGTCGGAGACCTCCAGACAGCTTTATATCCATCGAAATACACTGGTATACCGTCTGGACAAACTTCAGAAGAGTACTGGCTTGGATTTGCGCATTTTTGAGGATGCAATTACGTTTAAGATTGCGCTGATGGTTGTGAAGTATATGAAATATATGGAGAACCTGGATTATTAACCCAGGAAAGTTCTTATTCGAAAAAGAGAAAATTGTAATTGTGAAAAAATAGCAGGCAATTACAAAGAGTTGCTGTGGCGGGGAGGAAAATTGCCTTTGCCGCAGCAATTTCATTTGCATTGGTAGAATATCAGAGCCGCTTGACAGCCCTTTATGGAATCAGGAGGATGAGATGGAAGCGGAGAAACAAGTGACGGGGGATAGCGCATGATAGAGATTAAAAATCTCACAAAGACGTATAAGACAGGTAATAAGGCGTTGAAAGGAGTTAATATTCAGATTCAGGATGGCGAGTTTGTGTTTATCATGGGGCGCAGTGGTTCAGGAAAATCAACGCTTCTCAAGCTCCTTTTGAAAGAGGTTGAGCCAACGTCCGGCCAGATAATTGTCAATGATATGGATTTGGAAACTATGCCAAGACGGTATATACCGAAATACCGCAGAAGATTGGGGATGGTGTTTCAGGATTTCCGTTTATTGAAAGATAAAACAGTCTATGAGAATGTAGCCTTTGCACAACGGGTTATTGGCGTTTCAACCCGTGAGATCAAAAAAAATGTGCCGGAGATGCTCCGATTAGTAGGGCTTTCGTCCAAATATAAGGCATATCCCAACCAGCTTTCGGGCGGAGAGCAGCAGAGGGTAGCGATTGCCCGCGCCCTGATCAATTCACCGGAGATTCTGCTGGCGGATGAGCCAACAGGAAATCTGGATGTACATAATTCAATGGAAATTATGGAATTACTGGAGGAAGTTAATCGGCGGGGAACAACGGTGGTTGTGGTAACGCACAGCCATGAGATTGTGTCGCAGATGGGGAAGAGGGTCATTACGCTGACAAGAGGTGTATTGACAGGTGATCAAAAAGGCGGTATCTGGAATGAGAATTAGTACATTTATTTATTGCACCAAGGAGGGAATGCGCAACATTATCCGGAACATCTGGTTTTCACTGGCTTCTGTGGCGATTATATCGGCCTGTATTTTTCTATTTTGCCTGTTTTTTGGACTGATTGCAAATGTACAGTATATGGTATATAATGCAGAGTCCACGGTGGGAATTACCATTTTCTTTCAAGAAGATATGAAAGAAGCGGATATACGGAAGATAGGGGATGAGATTCGGGCTCGGAGTGAAGTGAAAGAGGCGCGTTATGTTTCGGCTGAAGAGGCTTGGGCGAATTTTCAGAAAGAATACTTTAAGGGAGTAGAGGATCTGGCAGAGGGGTTTGCGGATGATAACCCATTGTCTGGATCGGCCTCGTATGAGATTTATCTGAAGAATATTGATATGCAAGATGAGATGGTAAAATGGCTTAATACAGTGGAAGGAATTCGTAAGATCAATTATTCCAGCGATACGGCCTCCGGATTATCCAGTTTTAACCGGATGCTGGGGCTGATTTCGGTCGTGATTATTGGAATTTTGCTGGCGGTTGCAGTTTTTCTGATTAGCAATACGATTACTACGGCAGCAGCGTTTCGGCGGGAAGAAAATAAGATTATGCGCTTGATAGGCGCTACCAATTTCATGATTCGTGCCCCTTTTGTTGTGCAGGGTGTGATTATTGGCTTTATTGGTGCGGTGATTCCGTTGGCGGCGATCTATTTTCTGTACCGTCATGCCGTTGCATATATGGCAGAAAAATTTGAAATTTTGTCCAATTTGATTGAATTTATTCCAATCCAGACTCTATTTCCCAGCATGGTGTCGGTAGCGATGGCATTGGGAGTGGGAATTGGCTTTATCGGAAGCTTCTTTACGATCCGTAAACATCTGAGAGTATAAAGTTTGGAGGCGGTATCATTTACAGAGTCTGATTTGTAAGTGAACGTAATAAAAGGCAGTCTGTAGTGTCTGGGCGGAGCTTTTTTGATAAGGCGAAGATGGCAGTCGGGAGGTCTATGGTCTGGATGGGATGGCAGAAGAAGGATAGGAGAATGAGAAAACAGGGAATTAAAATGCGTGCAGTGCTGCTTTTGGCAACGGCAGCATTAGTAGTTTCTCCGGTTCTGACCGTTACAGCGGCGGCAACCAAAAAGGATGTGAGCAGCGCAAAGGATAAAAAGAGTGCGCTGGAACAGGAAAAAAAGAAAACCGAGGAGGCGATCCAGAGCCTTCAGGGATTGAAGAGCGATACGGAAAGTTACGTCAGGGAACTGGATTCCAAGATGGACACTTTACAGGCGCAGCTTACCGAACTGGAGGATCATATATCGGGGAAAGAAAAGAGCATTGAGGAAACCGGTATCAAATTGAAAGAGGCACAGGAAACCGAGGAAAAGCAGTATGCTTCAATGAAAAAGCGAATTCGCTATATGTATGAAAAAGGCGACAGCAGTTATCTGAACCTGCTGTTGGGTTCGCATTCTCTTTCGGAGCTTCTAAATCGGGCTGAGTATGTTTCGAAGATATCGGAGTATGATCGAAAGATGCTTAATCAGTATGTGGCGACAAAAGAATCGATCGCAGAGAACAAAAAGAAGTTAGAAACCGAGAAAACGGAATTACAGGATATGAAAGTACAGACAGAAGCAAAGCAGGATTCGGTGCAGCTTCTTTTGGATGAGAAGAACCAGGAACTTCAGAAGGTCAATGCACAGATTGGTGAGAAGTCGGCGCAGGCAAAAGCCTACGAGGATGACATCAAGGCGCAGGAGACAAAGATCGCGCAAATGGAGGCAGAGATCAAGAAAAAAGAAGAGGAGGAACGGGCAGCAAAAGCTGCGAAAGAGGCAGCCAGGAAAGCAGCGGAGGAGGCCGCAAAAAAGGCAGCCGCGGCTGCTGGAAAAACGTATAAACCATCCAGTAAAGGAGATACTTCTACTAAAACTACCACTACAGCGGGAAGCTCCAAGCTGCGTTGGCCTTGCCCGTCCAGCGGGCGCATTACTTCTGGATATGGCTCGCGAAAATCTCCGACAGCCGGTGCATCTTCAAATCATAAGGGGATTGATATCAGTGCTTCATCGGGAAGTAGTATTGTGGCTGCCGCCGGAGGAACAGTGTCGATCGCAACCTACAGTTATTCGGCTGGAAATTATGTGGTAATTAATCACGGAAACGGTCTTTCAACGGTATATATGCACTGTTCCCAGTTACTGGTTTCGGCCGGGGATACGGTAAAGGCGGGGCAGACGATTGCCAAGGTGGGATCAACGGGATATTCGACTGGCTCCCATCTGCATTTTGCCGTCCGTAAGAATGGAAGTTATGTGAATCCGTCAAGTTATGTGAGTCCGTAAGCAGGACGGTTGGGGGCGGTGTATAGAAATAAAATGGAGAGAAACGAGCAGCGCTGCCGGGTTCATTTGATAAAAAATGGATGTAGCTAAGCGTTGAAAGTACAGATAGAGCAGGAGGCAGAAAAAATGGACAGTAGGAATAAATTCTGGCGCGGCGTGATGGTCGGAGTGCTGGTCACGGCACTGGTGTGTCTGGTTACGGTCGGGGCGTCAGCCGGGATCTATATGTTTGGCCGTCGCATGATTGACAACCAGACACAGGTACAGGCAAGAGCGGAGGGAACCGCCTCCCAGACGCAGACACCGTTGGATTTTGACAGTGTCAGCAGAAAACTGGAACAGATCCAGGATATCATTGATGAAAAATACCTGTTTGATGAAAAAATTGATACATCCGTGGAAGAGGAAGGTATTTATCAGGGCTTTCTGAACGGCTTAGAGGATCCATATGCGGTTTACTATACACCGGAAGATCTGGCGAGCTTTTTAGATGAGACAAATGGTTCTTACTGTGGTATAGGCGCCCTGGTGTCCCAAAATGTCCAGACTGGCGTCAGCACGATCGTGCGCGTCTTCGAGGGCAGTCCGGCGGAAGAGGCGGGCATTCTTCCAGGCGACGCGATCTACAAGGTAGACGGAACCGAAGTCACTGGCATGGATTTATCGCTTCTGGTAAATAATTACGTTAAGGGCGAGGAGGGTAGCGAACTTACGATTACGGTATACCGTGAAAATAGTGACGAATACAAAGACATCACCCTGACCCGCCGACCGATTGATGTGCAGACGGTGTCAGGCAAGATGCTAGATGATGAGATAGGCTATATTTCTGTTGCAGAGTTTGACCGCGTGACTGCCGATCAGTTCAAAACCAAGATTGAAGAATTACAGGGCGAGGGCATGAAGCGCCTGATCATCGATCTGCGGAATAACCCGGGGGGTGAGATAACGACGGTTGTCTCAATGGCGGATTATATTTTGAAAGATGGTGGACGGATCTTGACGGTGGCCAATAAGAAAGGCACGGAAGATACGTATGACGCAAAGGATGGACACAGTCTGGAAATCCCGATGGTTGTGCTTGTAAATGAAAATTCTGCCAGCGCGTCGGAGGTATTTACCGGTGCGATGAAAGATTACGGCGTGGCGACGATCGTCGGAACGAAGACCTTCGGAAAGGGAATCGTGCAGACGCTGATGCCGCTTTCGGATGGAAGCGCGATCAAGCTGACGACCGACCATTATTATACGCCGAATGGAAATGATATCCACGGAAAAGGAATTGAGCCGGATGTAGAAGTAGAGCTGGATGAAGAGGCGGCGAAGGAAGTCGTGATTCCGGAGGAGAAAGATAATCAGCTGCAGAAGGCGATTGAGGTTGTGAAGGAGAAATAGAGTCGAGAAAGCCTAGGTTGTGAAGGGCTTAGGTGGAAACAGAAGAGGCGGAGGTGCTGCACACGGCATCATCTCCGCCTCTTCTGTTTCTTTTATTTATTTTAGTGGCTCTACGTCAATCGTTGGGGTAGGACTTGGGACTCTGATGAATCCTGCGCTATTACTGGCGTTAGAGCTTTTTGTTTGATCGCTATTGAAA
>JBNMLY010000014.1:0-34973 GCA_050875065.1 Otoolea sp.
ATGAGCAGTTATCAAAGCTGGCACCGTGGAGTGAGAGTGTGAAAGCAAACTGCCAGAAACAATAAATGTAGTAAAATGCTTGCGTCTAGCAATAGCGCAAGTATTTGTTTTATTTGACGCTAGAATATAAAGCGCTTACGTTTGTCCTATTTTTCTCACACTGTTTATAGAGGTCAGGAGTTGCAAAGCCACTGTTACCGCGAAGCAAAAGCTGGATGGTTGGATAATCATTTAGATATTGCCCAGAACCGGCTGCAGGAAATTAACTACACCTGTACAGGAATAAGCCGCCCCGTCACGGAGTTGAATTTTAATCAGATCCCCAATGATTCCATCATAACAAACAAGCAGATGGTAACTATTGCTCTGGTAATGGAAGTTAAATTCCCTGCCTTCCTGTTTTCCGTATGCTTCAAGGAGGGTGGAATCCAGATCTAGGCTCACTGCCTGTGGTGTCTGGATGCTGTAAATCCGTTTTCTGAGTATCCGGCTGATTTCCAGAAACTGCTTTAAAGTGTCTTCATCCATGCGGTTAAAAAATCTTGATACCGTTGGCTGAGATGCTAACGCAGGTTTTTCAAGAACAGCTTAAAAAAAAGGATCATTGGTTTTAAATGAACGACTTAAAAGCCGTTCAATGACAAGTTTGCTTACGAATTTTTTGATGAGGAGTAAGCCTGCACCGGAGGATAAATCGCCTCCGTCAAAATTTATTTTCATTCGCCTATTGTTTTGAAGTGAAAAGGTGTTTACAATACTCATAAAGGACTCATTTGTTGGTATTTATTTTGATTAGACACCTTAATTTTACCACAAATGGATGCTCTTTTTTCATTCACTTAATCAGTGAAAAGTAATATGCAATTAAAATACAATAATTGTGGCTTTCAGCCACGTTCACGGCTTTGCCGTGAATAATTTAGGTTAATTCATCAAGAGAACTGGAACTTATGAAAGAAAATCTCCGCTTTAGAAAAGAGATGGAAGAAGTAAAAAGAAAACCTCTTAAAAAAGCGGAGGCATTCTTTGCGGTGGTCAAGTGTTACAAAAACGTTTGACTACAACAAATTTGTTAATGCGGATATTTGAAAAAAGTGGTTATTATTTTTACGATGGTATTGATGGTTTTATTGTATGAAATTAGATGTTTTATTGTCAGCTATGTATTTAAATGATTACACATATATAAATTCGCTAAATATTGCAAGTGATTGTGTGATTGTGAATCAATGTGATAGAGAATCTTTTCAGAATGTCGAGGATGATAATCGTCAAATCTGTTACATTGAGACAACGGAACGCGGCTTAAGCAAAAGTCGAAATATGGCAATTCGTCATGCTAGAGGGGACGTCTGGATTCTCTGTGACAATGATGTAGAATATATTCCAAATTATGAAAAGTTGATTTTAGAGCAGTACGAAAAACACCCTGAGTATGATGGCATTGTATTCCATGTGGAGTCTCCAATTAATCCGGTTCCTTGTTTTCCAACAGCACGGAAGTTAAACTATTTGTCATGCTGTAAGGTAATATCTTATGAAATATCTTTTCGAATGGATCGTGTTAAAGGCATCCAATTTGATGAATTGATTGGTGCAGGTACTCAGTTTAAGATGGGAGAGGAGAATGCGTTCCTTTATGAATGCCTGCGCCGAGGACTTCATATTCATTATATTCCAATTAAGATTGCAAAGCTTAGATATGAGCCATCTACTTGGAATACAGGATTTGACCGGGAGTACATGATTGGTCGGGGGGCAAGTTTTGATGCAATGACAAAACGATGGTCTTGGCTGCTGATTTTGCAATTTGCTGTAAGAAAGTACAAGCTATATCGGGATAGGCTGAAATTTACAGAGGCGATTGCAGGGATGCTGGAGGGACGGAGATTATATCGAAAAGAGAAGAGAGGCAGTGCTGCGGATTAGCGGCGCTGCCTTTTCTTGAGCATAGTTTGCTGGAATTTATGATGGTAGATTTGAATGCTTTTTTGAATGCCATCATGCTGGATTCGATATAGAAAAGCTCCGAGATGTCCGCCGAGATGTTCTCCCAGAATGTGTTTGAATTTCTGGGTATATAGCATAGCTTGCTTGATTTCTGGATCGATCCATGCGCCGTTAAAGAGGTGATTGCTATAGGTATGTTCGGAAAAGCATTCACTTTCTTTCCGGTAGGGATGAAATGGGCAGAAATAAGTCATAGGATAGACGTGAATATCCGGCAGTAATTGCTCTTTATTTTGCAGAAGTAATCCTTGCTTTTGGCATGATTTGGTCAACATAACAGGATTGGGGGTTGTATCATAGGAGCCATCCGAAAGCAGAAAGTGCCGTTTATGGTAATCTTCCAGCATTTGCTGAATCAAAGGATTACCAGGCTGGCTGCCGATGACACAGGTACCGACAGAGACGGAGGTTTCCAGTCCGGCGAATGCATGATTGGAAAGCAGAGGGTCAAAAGAGCGGAGAACCATGACATCGGTATCCAGATAGATGCCACCATATCGATTTAGGGCGTCAAGCCGCACATAGTCAGATACAAAAGCATATTTTTTTGCTTCAAAAGCTTCTTTAATATAGTCGCAGGCGTTGAGAGCTGAATTTTCAGCGTTCCATTCCATGAGAGTATAGTCGGGAAGCATCTGTTTCCAGTTATTGATGCAGTTCTGGACAAGCTCCGGGTAAGGAGCGCCAGGCGTTGGACTGAACCAGCAGAAATGGATGATTTTGGGAATAGATGATTGTGTCATATGGAATTCCTTTCACTTGTATAAGTTACAGTAATAGTAGCACAGGAAAAGAAATCCTGCAATCCCGCTAGTTGTAAGGTTGTCTTTTGGGCGTTCAGGCTTTATAATTAAGATTATTTGATATTAGAAATACAAGCGTGAGGTGTGAGATGGAAAGAGCCTGGTGGCGTACAGCCATGAACTGGCTGGCAGGATTGATGATGATTGGATTGATGCTGACCTGTTGGATCGATAAGAAAGTACAGGATGTATTTTTATGGTATGCAAATTTGATTTTCTTTTTTTCTCTTTCGGCGCTTTTCTTCAGTCAGATTGACTGGGTGCATAGATTGAAGGAGAGAGACAAGGAATTGTATTTGTTGGTGGGCGGGTGTCTGCTGGCAGTTGCAAATTTGTTTTTGGCACATTCTAATGTAGGGGCTATCTTTACGGTTGTAGATTTTCTTCTCATGCTTTATCTGGCAGATAAGGTTTCGTTGTCAAGAAAAATGGTAGAGAGCTTAGTGATCATCTGTGTAGCAGTGACACTGTATTGGCTTTTTTATAAGCGGGCTGCGTACAGAATGGTGGATTTTAATTCAAATGGAGCTTCAAGGATTGTTTACACAGCGATGGCCTTTGGCTTATATGGATGCCGCTGGTTGTCAGTAAGTGGAACAGAAAATAAAAAGCGAGTGTGGGATGTAGCGTTTTTTGCTGTTCAGGCAGTAATACTTTGGCAGGCGGTTCGTCTGGATGCAAGGGGAACTATTCTGGGAGTAATTGCTGCACTGGCAGTGTATTACATTTTGCCAAAGAGAAAGTGGAGTGTGTATGTGGTGCTGGCGTGTACACTTCTATTCCCTCTGGGATATCTGATTATTTGGAAGACGGGAACACTGGATGGAGTGATGCTGGCTGGAAAAAGAGTTATGAGCGGACGGGATACGATATGGTCTGCGTTTGGTGTTTTGTATATTGAACATCCGATTATTGGGATTGGTTCTGATTTTGAGCGTTTAGTGCCGCAGCTTTATTATAAAGAAGTGCATCATGCGCTTTTGGATCTGCTCTTTGTGCATGGCGGATCTGTATTTTTGTTTGTTTTATATTTTTTGGCAAAGCGTTTCAAAGAGTTATTTGGAGCATTTGGAGAGATAGAACGTAGCTCTCGGGCGGCGATGGCGCTCAGTGTTCTCTATGGCATGATTGTGATCGGTACATTTGAGAATTATTACATCGTGGCGCCGTGCAGTACGGTATTCTTTTTGATTTTGGTTCTGGAGCATCAAAAACCAGAAGCTACTGTTCACGGGTAGGCACTTTTGGAACCGAAAGTGCCGTAAGAAAACGTGGTGGCAGCAGGAATTTGCTGTATTTAAATGCGAAGCCACGGCACATTCTGTTACTGGGCACGTATGCGTGAACAGTAACAACCAGAAAGAAATGGAGAATTAGTTGAAGAAGGAAAATAAGCCGGTCATAACAGTATTTACACCAACTTACAACCGACAAAAATTGTTAGAGAGAGCGTATGCTTCCTTATGTGAGCAGACCAGCAAGGATTTTATCTGGCAGATTGTGGATGATGGCTCAACTGATGATACACGGAAACAAGTAGAAAAGTGGCAGGCTGAATCTGATTTTGAGATTCGTTATGTATATCAGGAAAATGGTGGAAAGATGCGGGCTCACAACCGGGGAGTTCAGTTGACAAAAACGGAGCTGTTTGTCTGTCTGGATTCGGATGATACATTGACGAAAAATGCGATTGAGAGATTGAGCTATTTATGGAGCGAGATACCGGCAGAAAAGCGGCGGCAATTTGCGGGATTAATCGCCTATAAGGGAAGAGATGAAGAGTATACCCTAAATGGGGAATTGTTTCCTGCGGTTGAGGCGGATTCTCTGACGGGATTGGAGCAGAAAGGGTTTCGTGGAGAGACAACGCTGGTATTTCGAACGAAGGTCTTACGGGAGTTTTTGTTCCCAGAATTTGATGGAGAGACGTTTGTTCCAGAGGCGGTTGTGTATGACCAGATTGATCAGAAATATCAATATAAGGTGATTCCAGAAATCTTTATGGTTTGTGAATATCAACCGGATGGTTTGACCCGCCGGATTACCAAGTTGAGAGAGGAAAATCCGAACGGATGGCTTCTTTATTACCAGCAGCGAATTGAACAGAGCGGCAAGTCAATGCTAAGGTACAAGTACCAGGTTCATGCGATGCGTTTTGCGTGGAAACTTCATCTTCCAATTCATAAAGCGGTGCCGGGGAGTGTATGGGAGCGTTTGGCTGCACTGCCGGCAGCGGCTTTGCTGCGTTGCATGGGAAAATTGTAAGAGATAGGATAAGAGTGGAATGAAAAATTTATGGAGTGAAAACGAGAAAAAGTGTAGACAGATAGGTACATGGATAGTAAGTGCGTTATGGATTTGGGTTTTACTATCTTATTGGTCGTGCTTGCCGTTTCTGAAATTCCCAATTTCGAATTCGGAAGTATCGTTTTTTTTGATTTTGGGAATACAGATTTTGTTGTGCTGTGATGTGAAGGAGCTGCTGCTATTTCGGGATCGTGAGTGGAATTATGTAGTTGCGATATTGGCGGTGACAGTGATATGTTTGTTTTTGGCTGGTTCCAGACCGGGGGCTTTTTTCACGGTGTGTAATTTCTGCCTGTTGTTATATGTAAGTGATCGCTGGAATTGGAAGTTTGGTCCTCAATGCCTGGCCTTATGTGGCTGCTTGGGTGTTTATTTCCAGTGGTTATTTTGGCCGATGCTGACAACGGAATGGAGAAACCCTAATATGGCGGGGACGGTAATCGTGTTTTTGACCTTTACTATGTTTGTGTTTGCGGAACGCTGGGTGGTTAAGAGGAAGTGGCTGCGTGTTCTGTTGCAGGTGATTTTGTTGCTAGTGGCAGTTGGTCAGTTGTGGATTTACCATGGTAGGGGCACAGCAGTTGCTTTATTATTTTTTTGTATTATGAGGTATTTGATACCTGCTGTGTGGTGGCAGAAAGAGAAACTTTATAGATTGGCGTTTGGAATCTTGACAATTGGCTCAGTCATGTTTGCGCTCCTCTATACGGCTGCCTGGCAGCTATTTGATCCGGAAAAAGTGCTGCGTATTTTTGGAAAAAGACTATTTTCTGGCAGGGAAGCGATCTGGCTGGAATTTTTACAGCATTTCATAAAACAACCATTGTGGGGATCTGGAACGAATTTTACGATTCAGAGTTTCTCGGAATTTAATGTGCATAATGCCATGCTGGATATTTTTGTGATTCATGGTGTGATCGTCTTTGCGCTGGTAGTTGCATACATTTGGTGGAAGATGAAGAAAATTTATCATGCGCATCTGAAAAATCCGTTATTTATCACAGCTATGTCGGGTGTGATGGCAGTTTTCTGGGAAAGTGTGACAGATATGGATTTATTATGGACTCCAGAGTTTATGATATGGTCTTTGATGCTGATGATTTTGGCATCGGATCCGGATAAGATACAGGAGAAAAGGGAATGACTTCAGAAACAAAACGACGCATTTATACATTGCTGGTAACAGCTGTTAATGTAGCAGTTCAAGTATTACTGGTAGGTTATGTATGGTGGCGTTACTACAATTCAATGATTCGAATCGCGTTCTGGGTAAAGGGACACATCTACATCATGTCCCTCTACGCCATTGTGCTTCTGCTTTTTATGCACATCTACGGCGCGACCCGCGTCGGATATTTTAAACGTTGGGATGCGATGCTGTCGCATCTGTTTGCGACGATCTGTGCGAATGTGTTTTTTTATGCGGAGATTGCGCTTCTGGCATACAAGTTTCCGACGGTGAAACCGCTGGCGGCGGCTACGGTGCTGGCGTTTATATTTGAGTTGATCTGGCTGAAACTGGTTCTGCACTGGTATCGCCGGTTGTTTCCGCCGCACAAGGTTCTTTTGGTGTATGGCCGTGAGAAGGAGCAGGAGGCGCGTGAGAAGCTGGCGGAGCGCCGGGACAAGTTTCAGATCATCCAGGCGGTTTCAGCGGAGGAGATGGGACCGCAGGAGCTGGGTGAATATGACGCCGTCATGCTCTGGGATATCCCGAATGCGGTCCGCAATCGGATTTTGAAGAAGTGCTATGGAAAACGCATCCGCATCTACACGATGCCGAGTTTGTCTGACCTGATCTTATCGGGGGCGGAGATGATGCACTTTTTTGATACGCCGCTGTTTTTGATCCGCGGGGAAGCGCTCTCGATCGATCAGAGGTTTGTGAAGCGGGCGATGGATATCGTGCTGGCGGTGCTGCTGCTTCTGGTTTTATGGCCGTTTATGCTTCTAACGGCGCTTGCGATCTATCTGTATGACCGGGGACCGATTCTGTATAAGCAGACGCGGTGTTCTTTGTATGGAAAGGAATTTTCGATTTACAAGTTCCGCAGCATGATCACGGATGCGGAGAAGGATGGCGTGGCGCGCTTGGCGGGCAAGTCGGATGATCGCATCACGCCGGTGGGCAGATGGATCCGCAAAACGCGTCTGGACGAGCTGCCGCAGCTTTTCAATGTCCTGCGGGGCGATATGTCGTTTGTAGGTCCGAGACCGGAGCGGCCGGAGCTGGTGCGGGAGTATGAGAAAGACCTCCCGGAATTTGATTACCGGATGCACGTGAAGGCGGGGTTGACGGGATATGCCCAGATTTACGGCAAATACAATACGGTTCCATATGACAAGTTGAAACTGGATTTGTACTATGTGGAACATTACTCTTTGTGGCAGGATATTCAGCTGTTGATTCAGACAACGAAGATTGTATTTTCACCGGACAGCACGGAGGGCGTGAAGTAGGATGGTAAGTATCGTGATGCCTGCGTACAATGCGGCAGAGTATTTAAATGAGTCGGTGGAATCAGTCGTACATCAGACGTATGGGGACTGGGAGCTATTGATTCTGGATGATGGTTCTGTGGACAGGACGGCGCTGATGGCAAAGGAATGGATGCAGCGGGACGCCCGGATCCGGTATGTGAAAAATGAAGAGAACCTGGGCGTGGCGGCGACGCGCAACCGAGGTGTTTCGCTGGCAAAGGGCGAGTGGATCGCTTTCTTGGACAGTGATGACGCCTGGGAGCCGGAGAAGCTTAATCGGCAGCTGGAGGTGGCTGAGAGGCAGCAGAGTTTGTTTTTATTTACCGGTTCTGCGTTTATGGACGAGACGGGAAGACGGCTGGACTATCTTCTTTCGGTGCCGGAGCGGGTCGGTTTTGGAGAGCTGGCGAAGCAGAATGTGGTTTCGTGTTCTTCGGTGCTGATCCGGAAGGCGCTGATAGAGGCGTACCCGATGCAGGGACGGCGGATTCATGAGGATTTTGTCGTGTGGCTGCGGATCCTTAGGGAGCGCAAGATGGAGGCGGTCGGAGTGAATGAGCCGCTTTTGATTTACCGGCTGAGTGCGGCCTCGAAATCGGGAAATAAATGGAAGGCGGCGGGGATGAACTGGCGTGTGTATCGGGAGATTCATCTGCCGTTTCTGCTTTGCTGTTATTATCAGTGGTGCTATGCGGTGCGGGGACTTAAGAAGTATGCGGGGATCCGAAAGAGTCGGCGGATTTCTGGGCATAAGCAGGTATAATGAGAGTGAGGCAGAGTGACAGGAGAGGCTGAATGAATGAGATTAAAAAATTGATTAAGAGTACCGGAATCTATTTCCTTGGTACGATCGGGACGAAGCTGGTATCATTTTTGCTGCTCCCTCTTTATACGGCCTATATTGCGCCGGAGGCATACGGGCGTTATGATCTGAACATCAATTATGCGACGCTGTTTGCCTCCTTCTTTTTTCTGGATATCTGGACCGGCATCATGAAATTTTTCTTTGAGCAGGAGTCAGACCGGGAGAAGCAGAATGTGGTTTGCAGTGGAACGGCGATTTTTCTTGGTTCTTCGGTGCTGTATCTGGCGGCGATGATTCTGTTTGGAATCTGGAACGGGATGGAGTATCTGCCGGGGGTGATTGCGTATGGATTTTTTTTGGTTTTGCAGAGTCTGTATGGGTATCTGGCAAGGGCTTACGGGCACAATGCGCTGTTTGCAACGTCGGGAATCGTGGCGACGATGGTGAATGCGCTTTTGAATGTGTTTCTGATTGTAGCGGTCCGGATGGATTACCGGGCGCTGTATATTTCGTATGCGGGCGGGATTCTGGTCCAGTGTGTGATGCTGGAACGGAAGGTAATGCTTTTGCGGGCGTTTCAGGGGCATTGTATGACGAGGGATATGATCCGCCAGCTGTTTCGTTTTTCCCTGCCGCTCTGTGTGAATTCGATCTGCTACTGGCTTTTGACGGGATATAACCGGATTATCCTGACGAACCGGTTGGGGGAGACGGCGAACGGGTATTATGCGATCGCGGCGAAGTTTGGCGGGACGCTTCTGATCGTCTCATCGTGTTTTTCGATGGCGTGGCAGGAGCTGGCATATGGAAAGTACAGCCGGGATCAGGATACGGGGCACTTTTATGAGGCGGCGACGGAGAATTGCATCCAGGCGCTGCTGTATGGCTTTTGCGGGCTGCTCCCGGCGATCGCGGTGGTGTTCCCATTTCTGGTAGACGCAAGTTATGAGGGGGCGCGGAATCTGGTGCCTTTAAGCATGGCAGCGACACTGGCGGGGATTCTTTACACGTTTCTGGGTAATATCATCAGCACGTACAAGCGCAATGACTTGATGTTTGTATCGACGCTGGCGGCCTGCGTGGTGAATATCGTCAGTATGCAGGTGTTTGTCGGCATTCTTGGGATTCAGGCGGCGAATCTGTCGCTGCTTTTAGGGTATCTGGTCAGCGACTGGATGCGGATGCGGACGATTCGGCGGGAGGTGGCGTATCATCCGGGATGGGGATATTGCGCGCGGTTGCTTCCACTGGCGTGTGTTGCCATTTGGATATACCGGTCGGGAAATGAGTGGCAGAATCTTGGAATGTTGGCGCTGGCGGGTGTGTGCGCGGTACGTTTTCTTGTCACGGTTCGAAGATAGGCGCTGTTGGAATGGAATGCCCTACAAAAACGTGCTAGCAGCGGAATTTGCCAGAAGAAAGCGAGAAGCGGCTTGTTTCAATAGGCAGCTTATGATAAAATAAATTTGATACCGTGCGATTGGAAAGACACGGGAGATTATAATAACACAAACGAGGAGAGAGGACATGGAATCGAGCAATGGATACAGTCAGGAGATTGATTTGAAAGACCTGATGTTTGCGATTCTCCGGAAATGGAGAGTGGTGCTGGCGGTGGCAGTGATATTGGCCGTACTGCTTGGCGGAGGAAAGACGTTCCAGGCATATCGGGCGTCGAAAGATTCAACGGCACAGGCCGAGGCACAGGAGACATATCAGAGGGAACTGGATTCTTATACAACTGCGAAGGAAAGTGGAGAGCAGGAGATTGAAAATATCAATGAAGATATCCAGAATCAGCAAAAATATATGGATGAGTCGGTGCTGATGAATATGAGTCCGTATGATGTCTGCGAGGCAAAGGCGGATTTATTTATTAAGACGGACTATCAGATTATGCCGGGGATGATTTATCAGAGCGTAGATTATACGGACAGTATTCTGCAGGCGTATCAGTCGGCTTTGAGCAGTGCATCCCTGCAGGAATCCGTCGCACAGTCGGCATCCCTGGAACCTCAATATTTAAAAGAGCTGATATCGGTAGCGCGCGGAAGCGTGACGATGGATGATGCAGGCTTTACACGTTATACGAACCTGCTTACAATCAAGGTGCGGTATAGTGATAAGGAGACGGCTGAGAAAATTTTAAACAGCGTTCTGTCGGAGGTTTCCAGTTTACAGAAACAGGTTGAGTCAGCGATTGGCCCGCATACCGTCAGTATCGTAAACCAGACGGTAGGCTCTACGATGGATATGGCTCTTGCCAGTCAGCAGAAGTCGGCGAGGGATCAGATTACGTCTCTTCAGCAGTCACTTACAGAGAAGGAAGATGCCTTAAAAGAACTGGAAGAACCGAAAGCACCGATAACGGGTGGAACAGCTGTGATGAAAACAGGTGTGAAATATGCAGTTCTGGGTGGTATTCTGGGCGTGTTTGCGGTGGCATTCTGCATCAGTGCTGTATTTGTGATGAGCGATAAGGTCTATGCGGCAAAGGATATCCGGATTCGGTATGACCTGAATTTTCTGGGTGTGATGGAAGCACCGGGTAAGAAGAAAAGCGGCCGGATTGATGCATGGCTGGCTCGTATGGAAGGCCGGAGAGCGTGCCTGGATGAGGAACGAAACGGTGCGCTGCTGGCGGCGAACGTGGAGAACTATGCAGGCGGTTTAAAGAAGATTCTGGTAACGGGACTGACGTCTGAGGCTCAGATCAAACAGGTGGCAGAGCTGCTTAGGACACAGTTGAAAGGCTATGAACTGGTAGCGGGTGCAAACATGCTTGAGAGCGCGGAGACGCTGAAGAAGCTGCCGGAATGCGAAGGTGTGATCCTGGTTGAGCAGACGGGTGTTTCCGGCTATTCGGAGATGGCGCAGGAGATTGAGAAAGTGAAGAGTATGGACAAGCCAGTGATTGGCTGTGTAGTGTACGAGGATTAGAGGATGGAAAGCCCCCCGGTGGAGATGACCGGGGGCTTCTGTTCTTCATGGGTAAAGCATGAGTGTGGCAACGCGTGATAAGGAGAAATTATAATGTACGATTATTTAATAGTAGGCGCCGGTCTCTACGGCGCCGTATTCGCCCATGAGGCAAAGAAAGCAGGCAAGAAGGTTCTGGTAATTGACCGCCGCCCAAATATTGCAGGAAATGTGTATACAGAGCCGATGGAGGGCATCCAGGTTCACAAGTATGGCGCGCATATTTTCCATACGAATAATAAAGAAGTCTGGAATTATGTAAACCAGTTTGCGGAGTTTAACCGTTTTACGAACTCTCCGGTTGCGAACTACCATGGCGAACTGTATTCCCTGCCGTTTAATATGTACACCTTCAACAAAATGTGGGGCGTCGTGACTCCGCAGGAGGCAGCGGCGAAGATTGAGGAACAGCGCAAGGCAGCGGGCATTACCGAGCCGAAGAACCTGGAAGAGCAGGCGATCAGTCTGGTGGGTACGGATATTTATGAGAAGCTGATCAAAGGCTATACGCAGAAGCAGTGGGGAAGAGAGTGTAAGGATCTTCCGTCCTTCATCATCAAGCGTCTTCCGGTTCGTCTGACCTTTGATAACAACTATTTCAACGCGCTGTATCAGGGAATTCCGGTTGGCGGTTATACGAAGATGGTTGCCAATATGCTGGATAGCATCGAGGTTCGTCTGGAAGAGGATTACTTTAAGAATAAGGCACAGTGGGATGCGATGGCTGAGAAGGTGGTCTACACCGGCGCGATCGATGCGTATTTTGAGTATTCGCTGGGGGTTCTGGAGTATCGTTCGGTGCGCTTTGATACCGAAGTGCTGGATATCCCGAATTTCCAGGGTAATGCGGCAGTGAACTACACAGATGCGGAGACACCGTGGACGCGTATTATTGAGCATAAATGGTTTGAGTTTGGCAAGGATGCGGATGGCAATGACCTGCCGAAGACGGTTATCAGCCGTGAGTACAGTTCCGAGTGGAAATTAGGCGATGAGCCGTATTATCCGGTCAATGATGCGAAGAATGGTGCATTGTATGAGAAGTACAAGGAGCTGGCGGAGAAGGAAGAGAAGGTAATCTTTGGCGGTCGTCTGGGCGAATATAAGTATTATGATATGGATGCAGTAATTGCTTCGGCGCTGGAGCTGGTGAAGAAGGAGCTGTAGAATGAAACCAGCCGCCTCGGTTGTAATTAGAGGCGGCTGGTTTTTTGTGTAGTGCGCCCGACGGTGCACGTTTCTAACCGGTGAAAGTCTGAAATCTGTCCGGTAGTGGGAAGAATATAGCCGAAAATAAAGGTGTCTATCGTGAGGTGGAATCTGAAGAAAGCTGGATGCAGAAAACAATGAAAGCTGCTTGCAGAGAGATAGTGCAGAACGTAAAGGGTATGTAAGAGCGCACCACGTATGTGTGTGTGAAATGATTTTAGAAACAAGAAAAAGATTATAAAGACAAGAAATAGTGGAAAAATGATAAATATATTGCAAGAATGATTGAATAAATAACAAGAAAAATATTTACAAAGAAAATTCTTGACAATTATATGCGCATGGTATAATCTATATGCAAGGGAGATGATGATAATGACTAAAAGTGCAGTGATAAAAGAAATGATAATACAATTACTATCAGATAAGAGCTCTCATACTGTTTCTGAAATGAAAGACTATTTAGTTGAAAAGAATGTGGAAGATTATTCAGAAGGGCAGTTTGCAGGGGCTGTAGCTAATTTGTTAAAGAACAAAAGAATAGAAAAGATAGATAGAGGTACATATAGGATAGCGGGAACAGAGATGGTTTTGACAAAAGAAAGGAATGGGGGATTTATGAAAAGATGTTTTGTGGTTTCACCGATAGGTGATGAAGGTACAGATATTCGGAAAAATGCGGATCAATTGTATCAACATATAATTAAACCGGTATGTGAAAAGTGTGGTTTTGTTGCACAGAGGGTTGATGAATTTAATACATCAGGTTCAATTACACAGGAGATTTTGGATGCGTTAGATGATTATGAATTAGTCGTTGCAGATTTAACAGGGCATAATCCAAATGTCTTTTTTGAAATTGGTTATAGGTCTAAAAGTCAAAAACCTATAATTCATTTAAAACGTAGAACTGAGATAATACCGTTTGACGTTTCAGCGATTCGTACATTTGAATATGATTTGACGGATTTGGATATGGTAACTGCAACAAAAGATAGATTAGAACAAGTAATAAAGAATTTTAAGTATGATGAGGTTAAAGAGTCTAAAAAAAGTAGCAACAGCTTTGAAAATAATCTGATTGTTGCCTCTTTAAATGACATACAATACAAAATAGATGTTTTAACTGAGGAAATTAAAAAGAAAGAAAATGAAACAATTAAAACAGTTATTGAAACTTTTAATGCACAGAAGTCGGAACCGGAATCTTTTGAAACAGAGATGATGAAGATATTAATGCCAGAGTTAATAAAAAATCCTAATGCGGCAGATGCATTGTTAAAGTTAGGTGAGAAGTTCAAATAAGGAGAATGTTGATGAAGGATATAATTACAGGTGGAGTATATGCAGTTGATTTAGATGGTACAGAAGCTTACGAGTTTAAAGGGGTTCATCCTGCGTTGATTGTTAGGATGTTAAAGGAAGAAAAAATGTATTATGTTGTTCCGTTGACTACATATACAAAAGAAAGATGGTATAAATGTAAAAGAAAGGGCTTTGGAATAAGAATAAATTCAACTAACTCAATTGCAAGGGTAGATAAAATGAATATTGTTTCTCAGAAACAAGTGCAAGGAAGATATTATAATGCTGGACATCTTGTGATACCTACGGAAGAGGAAATTGGAGCGGTTTTAGAACGTGTCGAAGAATATATTTCGTTGACAGACGATAAGTCGAAAAAGGAATATGGAAAATTTACTACACAACGTTCAAAGTTTGAAAAAGACATGGATACGTTAAGTAAAAAAAACTATGAAGAATTTTCTTATCCGATAACTGTTGAAAATGATTTATCATTTTTTTATCCGTGTACGGAGATATCATTTATTAGCAATGTAGATATAAAAGATATTATTAGTATTAGGTTTAATGCTTCGCCGGTCGATATAAGCAAGGAAGGAACGGATATGAAAATATCTATAAAATTAGTGAAAGAAAATCTATTGACTTTCTCCGAGGCATATGATATATTTAAAGCACAGAAAGGCAGTAGTGATACATGAGTCCAGCTGTATTTTATAATTGGGTAGAAGGGCATCAGAAGAGTAAGACCAGCTACAAAAAAGTAAACTAAATGTTTACTTTTTTTCATATTAAAGCAAATGTTGCATATAATAATTTTGTGGAAGGGCAATAGCAATATGTAAGACCAGCCACGCTTTCAAGGAACTGTATTACACAGTTCCTTGTTTTTTGCGACACTATAATAACAAAACGCCCAAAAGCTACACGGACAGAGTAGGAAAACAGGATTTTTCTTTATGCGAATCACACGAAAAAATTATCATTTGTACACTGTAATACACCGGGGTGATACTGCGGAGGTCGAGGGATACTGCGAGGATGCTATTTAGAAGTCAATATGTACTATGGCATCATGCAATGACAAAATTGATGCCGGAGAAGGAAGAGAAGGCAATCTTTGGCGGACGCCTGGGCGGGTATAAATATTATGATATGGATGCGGTAATTGCTTCGGCGTTGGAGCTGTAGGAGAATTCTTGATTTTTATCTGGATCGGCGAATGGCTTCGGATTCATGAGATGGATGGGAAGCTATCTGCTGATTCAGATAAAATGGTGAAATGAAATTGCAAATTTTAATATTTCAAAACCAAAGTATAATAAAACATCTTGAATACAGATGAAAGATATGCTATAGTAGAAATAGGAAAGCCAGAGACATACGGCCTGCCTAGTAAAATAACGTTTAGTCTTCTATGAGACCAGCCGCCTCTATTGCAGTAGTGGCGGCTATTTTCTTCTCGTGAAGATTGTATAACACAATCCTACGAGAGCGACAATGAATATCCCAGACTGAATTAAATCCGAATATGTAATATACATTGCTATCGCCCTCCTTTCTGTCATTGGTATGACGAGATGCTGGAGGGGAAGCCCTCCAAAAGTAGGGGGCAGACCGCCTTTCATATGCTCTGACTCTCCATAATTTTAGTTTATCATAATTATAGTGTGAGATTAACAAAAAACACACTTAAACTATGCAAATAATATATTTTAGTATGCGTAAGCTATGCGCATCATTGATTCGGCATCAATTTCTCCAAATCCTCCATCATCCTCCCCAAATCTCGTTCCACCACTTCATACACCAGCACATCTGGCTTATTTTCGTTCAAAAATTCCGGCTCGAATGCCTGCCAGTGATAGAAATCGGTATGCGCGAAGTATTTCGGCAGTCCTGCCAGCAGGGCGGTTCCGAAGGAGTCGCGGTAGATTGTGATCCGGCGCGAGTCGGGAGCCTGGTCGGCAGAGAGGTGGGCGATGTTGCCGTCGTCGGAGGCACTGTCGTAGTGGATGGTTACATTGTTTAGATATCCAGATACATCTGCTTTGGTATCATTGCACATGGATTCTGGCATGTGGAACAGGTTTGCCAGATCGCCCGGATCACGCGGCTCATAGGTGACGGTAACATTCTCGAACGGTGTGGAGGTGCCGTCTGCGGCGTCGATGATCTGTTCGGAGACGAGGAATCCAGCGGCGTCGTTCCAGTGGGTGTCGGTTTTGAAGTACCACTGATAGTCCCGGCGGTTTTTGAGTTCCGGGTATGGATTGACGACCGGGACGTTCGTGTGCGTCTGCAGGTAATCAAGCAATTCGCTGCGTCGGGTAGGTCCGTCTGGTGCGGTGAAGCTGTCCGGGAGGTATTCACTGTATACACTTTCTTTATTTGGGGCACACAGGAAAATAAATTTGGTTCCTTTTTCAGCCCAGGCGTCGTGAACGGTTTGGAGCTTGTCTGCCAGCATCTGGAGTTCCTCGGCGGAAAAGCGGTTGGTGCCAAGAAAGTCTTCGACCGAGCTTCCGAGTGTGTAGAAGTACCAGCCGTCTTTTCCGGTAAGGACGTCCTGTGAATCTCCAAACTGGAACAGGGAGAGGTTTAAGCGGGCGTTCAGGCTCAGAAAACGGTTGCGGAACGCCGCGTGGTCATCGATCCAGTCCTCGACGCCGGATGGAAAGGTATCAATGGTTTCCAGCGACAGCGTCGGAAAGGCGGCCAGGTTGCGGTTTTCGCCGGTGCCCTCGTCGGCTGCGGTTTTCAGGATAGGAAACAGCAGGTTGGGGGCGAGAATGCAGGCGAAAAAGGCTGTGATCATGATATGAGTGCGTTTCATAAAACCTCCTCGTTTTCGGAAGATTCGCTGTCTGCCTCTTCCAGTACATCTGTTTCTTCTGTTATTTCCATTTCTTCATTTGCTTTCTCCGGCAGTTTTTCTACCACATCAAATGCCACCTGCGCTTTAAACAAATCCCCATCAATATACAAACTAAACTGCCCTTTCTGCAGCTCCGTCAGGTCTTTGGCGATCGAGAGTCCCAGTCCACTTCCCTCGGTGGTGCGGGCGACGTCGCCGCGAACGAAGCGCTCAGTCAGCTCGTCGGCGCGGATATTGAGCGGGTTAGCGGATATATTTTTGATGGTAAAGACTGCCTGGTCGGCAGTGCCGGTTTCCGGATTTCCGGGAATGCGGGCGAGGTCGACATAGACGCGGCTGCCTTCCATCGCATATTTGCAGACGTTATTATACAGGTTTTCAAGCACGCGCCATAGGCGGCGTCCATCGGCGCGGATCATCAGCGGTTCACGCGGAGCGTTGATGATGAGCTGCAGATGTCTGGCATCCAGTTTCTCTTCAAATTCGCCGTTGGTCTGGAAGGCCATCTGGACGAGGTCAATGTCGGTAAATTCGAGCTTCACATTGCCGGAACTTACCTTGGATGCCTCGACGAGGTCTTCAATCAGCGTTTTAAGACGCTGCGATTTCTGGTCGAGTACGTCGAGATAGGCGTTGATTCGCGCGTCCTCTATGTGTTCCCGTTTCATCAGATTTACATAATTTATAATCGAGGTCAGCGGCGTCTTGATGTCGTGGGAGACGTTGGTAATCAGGTTGGTTTTCAGGCGCTCACTCTTCATTTTCTCCTGGAGAGCAGTCTCAAGACCGGAACTGATGTTGTTGAGTCCCTCTGCCAGACCAAGCTCCGGGCCGTCGAATTCATCGAGATTGAGCTGGTAGCTGGTGTCTCCGGCGGAGAGCTGTTGAACCGCATTACGAATGGATTCCTGCTCGCTTGCCTGGCGGAACAGCACGTAAAAGATCCACAGGTTGAACAGCAGAAATACCAGCACGGTCAGAGCAGTCAGCAGGTAAATGATATACAGGCTTATATACACGCGATCCCAGAAATACCAGGCGAGGCTGATCAGCGCCGTATTGATCACGAGATAGAGAATAAATCCGATGCCGAGGCGGCTGCGGAAGTTCTGGTGTGTTTTGAGGATTGCCATCCGTTTCTGAATTCGGCAGATCAGGCTGGAGGTCCACAGGGTACCGGCGCGGTAGCGGCGCAGCAGGCTGAAAAAGAGCAGAAGTCCGCCAAGATACAGGATCAGGGCACGCAGGCCTTGATCAGAAAAAATCCAGTACTGTGCTGGAATGATCAAATGCAGTATGCGGACAAGAATCAGGTTGTTCATGACCTGAGCGATCATAGTCATGACTACAAAAAAGACGATGCCGGTTTCGGCGCTGTTTTTGTCAAAGCCGTGCAGCGTGACGTCGAAGCTGCGATAACTCTGGTAGCCGGATACTCGGAACAAGAACAGGAAGCTTAAAAGCAGCCCGATGCTTGCAAAGATTGTCAGTGCAAATCCGATCAGATACAGGTGCTGTCGATGCAGATATGCAGTATGCCTATGTGCGTAGAGATCGGCAACTGGATACTTTGTATCGATTCCGACGAGCAGGTAATAGTCGCTGCCGGTGTACGGATTATTGGATGCCAGCGCGGAAATGCTGCTGAGCGGGATTGCTTTCATGTTGGTATCATAGAAAACGGAATTGCCCGGCAGGTACGCGTAACGTCCGTACTCTTTGACATTTTCAGGTGTCAAGGAATCGGTATTTGTAAACTGGGTTGTTTCGTTGGAGTCTGAATCCAGTTCCCTATACTGAATTTTAAAATGCAGGTTGGAGGGATTGGCGACGAAACGGTTATATACGGTGTAGTAACGATGCAGTATATCCATGATCTCAACGGCCACATCCTCCAGGGTACTGCGCCGACGGTCGGAGGAACGGTAGCTGTAGAGTCGCTGTGGTTCCTGAACGGACCATTCAATGTAACCTTCGCGGCTTTTGGCGCCGTCTGCCGGTTCGGAAACTTTCTGGCATTTAAAGTCGTCATCAAGCTGGTATCCCATGGATTCCAGATAGGAGATCAGGGCGGATAGGGAGAAATTTTCAGTTTCATTCGGTCCGAACGTCATTTTGAGCATCCGGCGCGAGAGGTCGATCGAGCTGTCCGCGCCGAAAACGTCCTGATATTCCATATATAGGAAGATATCGTTCAGATCACTGTTAAATTGTGTGTTAAATTCCGCGGTATCCTCGTAGGGAACCGAGCCGATGCCGGTCAGTCCCAGACCGAAATTTCCGTGAATATACATGAGGCAGATGCCCGTCAGCCCCAGAACCAGGAAAAACAGGTGCGCGAGGCTGGCGATCCATTTCTGGATTTGCATCGGAATATGTGAGAGTTTTGTCATAAATTTTGCAACTCCTAATTTCTGTTAGATGGATGGTTCACATTCGAAATTTTACTGCGATGGAATGAATGGCGCTGCCATTATGCCATGTAGAAAGTAAAAAGAACGCAAAAAATTTCGGAATGTGAAAGAAGGATTTTTTACATTTTTACTGCTTCTCAATCTTATACCCAACACCCCAAACAACTTTTAGATAGCGTGGTTCTCTCGGATTGATTTCAATTTTTTCACGAATATGCCGGATATGGACCGCCACGGTATTGTCCGCGCCGATTGCCTCTTCATTCCAGATCGCCTCATAGATCTGGTCGATGGAAAATACTTTTCCGGCGTTTTTGACGAGCAGAAGCAGGATATTGTACTCGATCGGCGTCAGTTTGATGAGCTCGCCGTCCACGGTTACTTCCTTATTTTCATCGTTGATCTGCAGACCGCCGCATTTGAATACGTGGTTGCCCATCTGATTGTTCATATTCCCCAGCTGCGTGTAGCGGCGGAGCTGCGATTTCACGCGGGCCACCAGTTCCAGCGGGTTAAACGGCTTCGTGATATAATCATCCGCCCCAATATTCAGACCCAGAATCTTGTCCGCATCTTCGGACTTCGCGGATAGAATGATGATCGGGATGCTGCTGGTCTCGCGCACCTTCAGCGTCGTCCGGATACCATCCAACCCCGGCATCATAACGTCCAGAATCATCAAATTCACGGTGTGTGTTTTCAAAAGCTCCAGCGCCTCCGCGCCGTCATATGCCTTGATAACCTCAAACCCCTCGCCGGTCAGATATATGTCAATCGCTTCTACGATCTGTTTGTCATCGTCACATACAAGAATACTCTGCATAGCAACTCCTCCTTAAATTAGGGTAATATGTAGGATATACTAGGGGCAAAAGGTCAGAAGTTCGACGCAAGCTTGCTTGCGGGAAGATGTTTACTCATTTGCCCCTGATATTATGTAAATAATATAGTATACAAATTTCTGCAATAAGTACAGTAAAAATATAGATACTCTATAATTATACAACGAAAAAGAAAACCGCGGTATCCTAATTTTTGCGTATTTTAAATGATGTATATGTCAGGTGAATGGCCATCCCCAATCTGTAGGAAACATCACTCGCGCCGGCACTTAGCGAGGTCTTTTCGAGCTTAGTGTCCGTTGCAGCGAGTGCAAGAGCGAGAGCGCTTTCCGGAAGATTGAGGGCGGCCATTCACCGTCCGGGGTGTGCCCCCTTACCAGAATCCTGCCCTTCATTTGCAAGTTATCCTTGACAAACCCCACATTCTCCGCTACACTCTAAATTAATTTGAATATCAAACCATTTGAAATTAAAACTATCTTTTATAGAAGAAGCGGAGATAAACGAGAAAATGACAGCTAGAATCATTGGAATCGGCGCGTATGCGCCGGAGCAGGTTGTGACGAATCAGGATTTGACGAAATTTCTTGATACAGATGATGCCTGGATCCGGGAACGGACGGGTATTGGAGCCAGACATATCTCGACGACCGAGGGAACTTCGGCGTTAGCGACCGAGGCAGCGAAACGCGCGATCGCGGACGCGGGCATTTCCCCGGAGGAGATTGAGATCGTGATCGTGGCGACTTCTTCCCCGGATCGGGCGTTTCCGAGTGCGGCGGCGGATGTGCAGGGCGCGATCGGTGCGAAACACGCGGTGGCGTTTGACATCACGGCGGCGTGTTCCGGATTTATTTATGCCTTACATATTGTGCAGGGATTTATCCAGGCGGGCATCTACAAGACGGCGCTGATTATCGGTGCGGAGACGCTGAGCAAGGTGCTTGACTGGACGGACCGCGGTTCCTGCATCCTCTTTGGAGATGGCGCGGGCGCGGCGGTTGTCCGGGCGGATGAGACGGGCGTGGTGAAGACGCTGGTCGGTAGCGACGGTACGAAGAACGACGTTCTGTACTGCCAGGCGAGAAGTCTTGAAAACTGCCTGACAGGCGGCAAGCCGGAGCTTGGCTTTATGCAGATGGACGGTCAGGAGGTCTTCAAGTTTGCAGTTAAGAAGGTACCGGAGATTGTGAATGCGATTCTGGAGGAGACCGGAACCGATCGCGAGGCGGTACAGCATTATCTGCTGCATCAGGCAAATATCCGAATCCTGGAAGCAGCGTCCCGCCGTCTGAAGGTTCCGATGGACAAGATTCCGGTCAACATCGAGCGTTACGGTAACACGTCGGCAGCTTCGATTCCGATTCTGTTGGATGAAATGCACCGGGACGGACGCTTGAAACGCGGTGATACGCTGGTGATGGCAGGTTTCGGCGCGGGTCTGACCTGGGGCGCAGCACTGATGACATGGTAATAGTAAAAATCGGGGCAGATTAAGAAGAAAAGTGCAAATGCAGCTATGTGGATGGCGTAAACGCTAGAAATGAAAAAGATTTAAAAGTATTCAGACGACGATGCCCCTGACGGAATCAAAAATATCAATGAACGATGTTGCAAAATTCTGGGAATATATAGCAGAAACTAATGTACATTATTCCATTTTTTGATAAAATAAAAGAATCGTGACAGCATATTTTGCAGTCACAGAAAGAAAATTCATTTAAAAAGGAGATTGAAACAATGTTAGAGAAAATGAAAGAAATTATTGCAGAGCAGCTGAGCGTAGACGCAGATTCCATTACTGAGGCTTCCTCTTTCAAGGATGACCTGGGCGCTGATTCCCTGGATCTGTTTGAGCTGGTTATGGCTCTGGAGGATGAGTACTCCGTAGAGATCCCGGCTGAGGATCTGCAGAACCTGGCAACCGTAGGCGATGTTATGAACTACTTAAAAGAAAAAGGTGTAGAGGCATAATGAAAACAAAGATCACAGAAATGTTGGGGATTGAATACCCGATTATTCAGGGCGGCATGGCCTGGGTGGCAGAACACCATCTGGCAGCAGCCGTTTCTGAAGCTGGCGGTCTGGGCTTGATTGGCGGCGCCAATGCACCGGGTGAGGTGGTCCGTGAGGAGATCCGCAAGGCGAGAGAGCTGACAAAGAAGCCGTTTGGCGTCAATGTCATGCTGATGAGCCCGCATGCGGACGACGTGGCAAAGGTAGTTGTGGAAGAGGGCATCAAGGTTGTAACGACCGGCGCCGGTATTCCTGGCAAATACATGGGTGCCTGGAAGGAGGCCGGAATCAAGGTGATTCCGGTGGTTGCTTCCGTGGCACAGGCGCGTCTGATGGAGAAGAGCGGCGCTGACGCAGTGGTTGCCGAGGGCATGGAGTCCGGCGGACACATCGGCGAGGCCACGACGATGACGCTCGTCCCGCAGGTGGTTGACGCGGTTTCGATTCCGGTGATTGCAGCCGGAGGTATCGCGGATGGACGCGGCATCGCGGCGGCATTTATGCTGGGCGCAGAGGCAGTCCAGATGGGAACCCGCTTTGTCGTATCGAAGGAATCCATCGTAAGCCAGGCTTACAAGGACCGGATCATCAAGGCCAAGGATATTGACTCGACCGTAACCGGTATGAGCCATGGACACCCGATCCGCTGTCTTAGAAATAAGATGACGAGAGGGTATCTGAAGCTGGAAAAAGAGGGACGCCCGTTCGAGGAACTGGAGTATTTAACCCTTGGAACGCTTCGGAAGGCAGTCATGGACGGCG
The DNA here is from genome assembly GCA_050875065.1 of Otoolea sp. Lineage (GTDB taxonomy): Bacteria > Bacillota > Clostridia > Lachnospirales > Lachnospiraceae > Otoolea. Next base: position 22,812 of record JBNMLY010000014.1, read on the forward strand.
ATGTGGACAACGGAACCGTGATGGCTGGACAGATTGCGGGTCTGGTGAAGAAAGAGCAGACCTGTAAGGAAATGATTGAAGAAATGATGGCCCAGGCGGAGGCGCTTTTGGGCAGAAAGTAGAGAGTGAGTGTAACGCTATGAGCAAAATTGCATTTATTTTTCCGGGTCAGGGCGCACAGACTACTGGCATGGGACAGGATTTTTATCAGGAAACGGAAACGGGACGCGAGATGTTTGAGAAAGCAAGTGAGATCCTTGGATTTTCTATGACCGATCTTTGCTTTGATCCGGCGCAGACGGACCGTCTGAATATCACGGAGTATACGCAGCCGGCGATGGTAACCGCCAGCCTTGCGATGATGCGTGTATTTATGGAACGTACCGGAATCCGCCCGGATGTGGCTGCGGGCCTGAGCCTGGGAGAATATCCTGCAATGGCGGCTGCGGGCGTTATGTCTGACGAAGATGCCATCCGCACCGTGCGGCAGAGAGGAATTCTGATGCAGGGAGAGGTCCCGGTCGGTCAGGGTGCCATGTCTGCCGTACTGGCGATGGATGCAGAGAAGATTGAAGAGGTGATCGCGCCGATCGAGGGCGTACAGATTGCCAACTACAACTGTCCGGGACAGATCGTTATCTCTGGCAAGACAGAGGCGGTGGCCGAGGCAGGCGAGAAGTTAAAGGAAGCGGGCGCAAAACGCGTTCTTCCGTTAAAGGTAAGCGGACCGTTCCATTCGAAAATGCTGGTAGGTGCCGGAGAAAAGCTTGGAAAGGTGCTTGATACCGTAGAGATTCACAAGCCGGAGATTCCGTATATCGCGAATGTGACGGCAGATTATGTGACCGAGGCAGCCGATGTAAAGCCGCTTCTGATGAAGCAGGTTTCTTCCTCCGTCCGCTGGGAGCAGACGATCCGGAAGATGTTGGCAGACGGCGTGGACACATTTATTGAGATCGGACCGGGCAAGACCCTGACCGGTTTCATGCGTAAAATCGACAAAAACGCGAAGGCGTTCAATATAGAGAAACTGGAAGATATCGACAAGGTAAAGGAGGCGCTTGGATGTTAAACGGAAAAGTTGCAGTCGTGACAGGTGCCAGCCGCGGCATTGGCCGTCAGATCGCTATTTCGATGGCGAAAGAGGGCGCTGTGGTGATCGTGAATTATAATGGCTCTGCGGCAAAGGCAGAGGAAGTTGTGAAGGAAATTACCGAGGCAGGCGGACAGGCGGAAGCCGTTCAGTGCAATGTATCGGATTACAGCGCGGCAGAGGCGTTTTTAAAGGACATTATCAGCCGCTATAAGAGAATTGATATTCTAGTGAACAACGCGGGTATTACCCGTGACAATCTTCTGATGAAGATGAGTGAGGAAGAGTTTGACGCCGTCATCGATACGAACTTAAAGGGCGCATTTAACTGCATCAAGCACGTATCCCGCCAGATGTTAAAGCAGAAGGGCGGACGCATCATCAATATTTCCTCCGTTTCCGGCGTGATGGGAAATGCGGGGCAGGCGAACTACTGTGCGTCCAAGGCGGGCGTGATCGGACTGACCAAATCCGTGGCAAGAGAGATTGGAAGCCGCGGCATCACGGTCAACGCGATTGCACCGGGATTTATTGATACGGAAATGACCGCCGTTCTTCCGGAGGATGTGAAGAAGGCGATGGGCGACCAGATTCCGTTAAAACGCTTCGGTACGACCGAGGATGTAGCGCAGGCAGCCGTATTTCTGGCTTCCGACCGCGCGGCCTACATCACAGGACAGGTTCTGTGTGTGGACGGCGGAATGGCGATGTAAGGAAAAGGTGCTTTACAGATAGGCACTTTTGGAACCGAAAGTGCCGTACGATAACGTAGCGGCAGCAGATTTTGCCGATTTGGAATACGAAGCATCGGCAAAATCGTGTCACAGTGTGCACAACGTGTGAACTGTGACGACAGAAAGGCAGGTTTTTAGATGGGAAATAAGACACGTGTAGTAGTAACCGGTCTGGGAGCAATCACTCCGATTGGAAATGATGTAGCAAGCTTCTGGCAGGGATTAAAGGATAAAAAAGTCGGTATCGCACCGATCACCTATTTTGATACAACCGATTATAAGGCAAAGCTGGCAGGCGAAGTCAAAGATTTTGACCCGAAGAAGTACATGGATCCGAAGGCGGCGAGACGTATGGAGCCGTTTTCACAGTATGCGGTAGCGGCAGCCGGTGAGGCGATCGCACAGGCAGGTCTGGATATGGAGAAAGAGGATCCGTTCCGCGTGGGAACCAGCATCGGTTCCGGTATCGGAAGCTTACAGGCGATGGAACGTGAGCATAAAAAAATGCTGGAAAAAGGACCGAACCGCGTGAATCCGCTGCTCGTCCCGATGATGATCAGCAACATGGCAGTCGGCAATGTAGCCCTGCACTATGGTTTAAAGGGCAAATCCATCAACGTGGTAACGGCCTGCGCAACCGGTACAAACTCCATCGGCGAGGCGTTCCGTGCGATTCAGTACGGCGAGGCAGATGTGATGGTAGCCGGTGGTACCGAGGCGGCGATCACACCGCTCGGCATGGCCGGTTTTGCGGCTCTGACGGCTCTTTCTACCAACGATGACCCGGAGACAGCCTCCCGTCCGTTTGATAAAGACCGTGACGGCTTCGTCATGGGCGAGGGCGCTGGTATCGTAGTGCTGGAGTCCTTAGAGCACGCGCAGAAGCGCGGCGCCAAGATTCTGGCAGAGGTAGTCGGCTACGGCGGAAGCAACGATGCGTTCCACATCACCTCCCCGGCCGAGGACGGAAGCGGCGCAGCGTATGCGATGGAGATGGCAATCAAGGATGCCGGTATCGAGCCGGAGAAGATTGATTACATCAATGCACACGGAACCAGCACACACCACAACGACCTTTTCGAGACGATGGCAGTGAAAAAAGCGCTGGGCGGCCACGCATATAACGTAAAAATCAACTCGACCAAGTCGATGATCGGCCACCTTTTAGGTGCTGCCGGCGGCGTTGAGTTTATTGCCTGCGTGAAATCCATCGAGGATGGTTTTGTACACGCAACCGCAGGCTTAAAAGAGCCGGGCGAGGGCTGTGATCTGGATTACACGATGGGCGAGGGCGTTCCGATGGATATCCATTATGCCCTGACCAACTCCCTGGGATTCGGCGGCGTCAATGCCAGCCTGGTAATCAAGAAATTCGAAGATTAAATTTGAGAATTAAAATGGTCTGACAGCGTTTTGGGTGAGAAATGTCACTGGCGGCTGGCTGGAACGGCCGGAAGAGATTTGAAACACACAAAAATGATGTCTGAAAGCAAAAAGAGGTAACTGTAATTATGATGGGAATTAAAGAAATTCAGGAGATCATCCCGCACCGTCATCCGTTCCTTCTGATCGACTGTATCGAGAAAGTGACACCGGGCGAGGGCGCGGTTGGATATAAGAATGTAACATACAATGAGCCGTGGTTTGCAGGCCATTTCCCGCAGGAGCCGGTTATGCCGGGCGTCCTGATCGTGGAGGCGCTGGCGCAGGTCGGCGCGGTTGCCATTTTAAGCGAAGAGGGAAATAAGGGCAAGACGGCATATTTCGGGGCAATCAACAACGCGAAGTTCAAGAAAAAGGTAGTTCCGGGCGACAAGTTAAAGCTGGAGTGCCATATCATCAAGAGAAAAGGACCGGTCGGCATCGGAAGTGCGACGGCAACCGTCGATGGCAAGCTGGCTGTTTCCGCAGAGCTGACGTTTATGATTGGCTAATAAGTGAGGTTGAATAAGAGATGTTTAAAAATCTGTTTAAGAAATCGTATACTTCGATCAATACAAACGATCACGGTTCTGCCGGCGTAAGCCGTGCGGAGAGCGCGAAAGCAGATGAAAAGGCGGCAGAGGCAGCCAAGGAAAGACCGGAGAAGATTCCGAGCCGTCCGACGGCGATGACGCCGGAAAGTCTGCGTTCTTTATGGCGTAAGTGTAATAAATGTGAGAAACCGATTCTGGTACAGGATGTCAAGGATAACCTGTATGTGTGCCCGCGCTGCGGCGGATATTTCCGGATGCATGCATACCGCCGGATTGAGATGCTGATCGACGACGGCACCTTTGAAGAGTGGGATAAGGAAATGTCCGCGGTCAATCCGCTTGCATTTCCGGGCTACGAGGGCAAGGTTGAGGCGGCCAGAGAGAAGACCGAGTTAAATGAGGCGGTTGTGACCGGTAAGGGCAAGATCAACGGCTATGAGACGGTGATCGCAGTCTGCGACTCCCGTTTCCTGATGAGCAGCATGGGCCACAACATGGGCGAGAAGATTGCCCGCGCGGTAGAGCGCGCGACCGAAGAGAGACTTCCGGTTATCATCTATGCGGCTTCCGGCGGCGCGAGAATGCAGGAGGGCATGATCTCCCTGATGCAGATGGCAAAGACCTCTGCAGCGTTAAAACGCCATTCCGAGGCGGGACTTCTCTACATAAGCTTTATGACCGATCCGACGACCGGCGGCGTAACGGCAAGTTTTGCGTCCCTGGGCGATATTATCCTGGCAGAGCCGGGCGCGCTGATCGGATTTGCGGGTCCGCGTGTCATCGAGCAGACGATCGGTCAGAAGCTCCCGGAGGGCTTTCAGAGAGCCGAGTTCCAGCTGACACACGGCTTTGTGGATCAGATCGTGGAAAGAAAAGATCAGAAGCGCGTTCTGGGACAGATTTTGAAGCTTCACAGCCAGGAACATGGCTGGGAAAAATGGAACGACGAGGCGGAGAACCACACAGAGGCGGCTTCTGCTTCCAAGACAGAAAAAGCAGCTTCCGAGGTGGAGACAGGCAAGTTAAAGAGCCGGAAAGCACCATTCTCCGGTATCATGCGCCAGAAGACCTTAAATAAGATTGCAGGCCGAGAGAGAGACGCATGGGAGGCAGTCCGCCAGTCCCGAAGCGCCGGACGTCTGAACGCCAGCGATTATATCCGGATTCTCTTTGATGATTTTACCGAGTTCCACGGCGACCGCTATTATGGCGATGATATGGCGATCATCGGCGGCGTGGCTTCCTTCTACGGAATGCCGGTCACGGTCATTGGACAGGAGAGAGGTAAGTCCCCGAAAGACAGCATGAAGCACAACTTCGGTATGCCGTCTCCGGAAGGATACAGAAAAGCGCTCCGTCTGATGAAACAGGCGGCGAAATTTAACCGTCCGATCATCTGCTTCGTTGATACACCTGGTGCATTCCCGGGTATGGAGGCAGAGGAGAGAGGTCAGGGCGAGGCGATTGCCCGCAACCTCTTTGAGATGTCGGATATGAAGGTGCCGATTCTGGCGATTATCACCGGTCAGGGCGGCAGCGGCGGCGCACTGGCGCTGGCAGTTTCCAACGAGGTATGGATGATGGAGAACGCGACCTACTCGATCCTTTCTCCGGAGGGCTTTGCTTCGATTCTGTGGAAAGATGCCAAGAGAGCCAGCGAGGCAGCGAAGGTCATGAAGATGACGGCAGAGGATCTGTATGAGCTTGGCATGATCGAGCGTATCATCTGCGAGGATGAGCCGGCGACCGATGACAACATCGAGGAGATCGGACGCATCATCGACCGCCATATGCGCGACTTCTTCCAGTCCTGCGCGGAAAAGACGCCGGATGAGATCGCAGAGCAGCGGTATGAGAGATTTAGAAAGATCTGAGATTCAGTGAGAAGGTAATTCGCTGAAAAAATAGAAATCGTTGATTTATGGTTTGTTTTTGGAAAATTTTGGAGAAGAATCACAGGCTGACGGGGAAACCGTCGAAAAACTGGGATATTCGGAAAAATGAACTTAAAAACAGATATGAAAAGGGGGCTGCCGCGCGGCGGTCCCCTTTGTGAATATAGGAGATAGTATGAGTACAATTTTATCACAGTTAAAACCGCTGAAAATCGGGGATCTGACGGCTAAGCTTCCGATCATCCAGGGCGGTATGGGAGTTGGTATCAGCCTGTCCTCCCTGGCGGGTGCTGTGGCGGGTGCTGGCGGCGTCGGTATCATTTCCACAGCCCAGATTGGCTTCCGGGAGCCGGATTTTGCGGTTCATCCGCAGGAGGCAAACCTGCGCGCGATCGGTTCGGAGTTAAAGAAAGCGCGGGAGATCGCGAAGGGCGGCATCGTGGGCTTTAATATCATGGTGGCGACGAAAAACTATGCGGAGTATGTCAAGACGGCGGTGAAGGCGGGCGCTGACCTGATCATATCGGGTGCGGGGCTTCCGGTGTCCCTGCCGGAGTATGTGAAAGGGACGGCGACGAAGATTGCGCCGATCGTTTCCTCCGTCAAGGCGGCGACGGTCATCTGCCGGATGTGGGATCGCAAGTACCAGACCGCACCGGATCTGGTGGTTGTGGAAGGGCCGCTGGCTGGCGGACATCTGGGATTTGACCGTGAGAAGCTGACCGAGCTGGAGGTAGACACGCCGCATGCGGCCGAGACATTCCATCAGGCGGAATATGACGAGGAAGTCCGCGGAATTATCGCGCTGGTTAAAAAATACGCGCAGAAATACGGCAAATCGATCCCGGTTGTGACGGCTGGCGGCATCTATGACCATGCGGATGTGATGCACCAGATGGAGCTTGGCGCGGACGGCGTGCAGGTGGCGACCCGTTTTGTGACCACCGAGGAATGCGATGCGCCGATGGCGTATAAGCAGGCGTATCTGGATGCCAAAGAAGAGGACATCGTGATCGTCAAAAGCCCGGTCGGCATGCCGGGACGCGCAATCAAAAATGCGTTCTTAAAAGAGCTGGAAAAAGGAAGACAGGCGGTGACACACTGTTACCAGTGCCTGGAACACTGTGATCCGGCGAAGATTCCGTACTGCATCACGCAGGCACTCGTCAATGCCGCCCGCGGCGATGAAGAGCACGCGCTGATTTTCTGTGGCGGAAATGCGTGGAGAGCGGAGAAGATCGAGACAGTTGAGGGCGTGATGCGGGCGCTGTGCGAAGGGTAAGATGGATTTTGGCAGAATTTAAGAATAAGCCAAGATAAAATTTGCAAATATGCTGAAATAAAATGCGAAAAAGTAGAAAGAGAGCTTGCAAAATGCAGCCCTCTTTTGTATAATAGGTTCAGAAGAAGCTTACAGCTACAAAAACGTGGCTGCCTTCGGATAACGTATAGTGATTTATAGTTACCGGCTATCCTCTAGGGCTAGTAGAGGATAGCCATTTTCATTTCTGAAAATATCTTATCTCCGATGGTTATCTATGTATGTCAATGCTGCGAAGATTACCAGCAACAAAGTCAGTACTTCCATTGTATCCATAGATATCACTCCTTCCTCGTTATCCGAGGGAGGCCACGGTTCTATCCTCTGTTTTCCAAACCCAATTACACACTGTTATATTAGCATATTATTAAGTTGCACACAAGATGTGTTTTGCTTAAAATGCAATGTATATAAATGCTTTTAAATGAAATATATCTTATATGCAATCTCTGCGAATGCTAATTATCTTAAAATCATCCCCGAAAACGATTCAAACAAGCAAAGATCTCCTGCACACGCGGCATTGCCAGTCCCATAGCCGCATAAGAAGTATCGCTGAACACAGAGAGCCCGCCTGCTTCATATGCTTTTAAGAGTGTGGCAACTGTTTCCTGCACGGTACAGCGCTCCAGAAGCCCTTTTTCCAGGCAGTAGCGTACCATCTGGGCGAGGGCAGCGGTCTGCTCGCTGTCGGCAAGCTGCTCGACGAAGCGCAGATCGACCGGCTCTTTGGCGACCTGGAAGGAGTGCTTATCATGGACACGGACCTTGATACGCGTGTTCCGATCGGAGTTTCGGTCGGCTCCACGGCGTCCTCCACGGCTGCGTTCAAAGCGCCCTGCGTCGGAGGAGCTGCCGCCGTGGTTGGAAAATCGTCCAGAGTCAGAGGAGCTGCCGCCGCGATTGCCAAACCGTCCGGAATGAGAGCTGCTTTCGCCATCTTCCTGGAATTCACCGGAAGCTTCTGCGCTGCTTTCGCCAAAATCCAGCGCCATCACGCCCACAGCGCGCCCGGTTCCGCCAGCCGCCAGTTTTCGTCCAGCCGTCGGGAGTTTAAAGTCTGGTGCCTGAATAGCAGGTTTGGAAGCTTCCTGCTCGCAGGCATCTTTTACCATCTTCGTGATATCAAACGGGCGGTATGCATCCATCTGGATAATAGTGTCCGCGATGAAGAAATAGGCACCGGAGCTTCCGGCTACAAGGACAGTGGAGATGCCTGCCTGCTCGTAGAGGTCGCGGGCGCGCTCGATGAATGGGGTGATCGGTTCCTTGTCGCGGCTGACGATGCGCTGCATCAGGTCGTCCCGCAGCATAAAATTGGTGGCGGAGGTGTCCTCATCGATCAGGAAGGCGCGGGTGCCCGCCTCGATGCTTTCGATCACCGCTGCCGCCTGGGAGGTACTGCCGCTGGCATCGGCGGTGGAGAAGCAGGTGGTGTCTTTTTTGTTCGGCAGATCCCGGATAAAGAGGGAAATATCAACGTGGTTGATGCTGCGTCCATCCTCGGCGCGCAGCTTGACTGCGGTTTCATCGGTGATCACGTATTCGCGTCCATCCCCCGGAATGTGGTTGTAGACACCGGATTCCAGCGCTTTTAACAGCGTGGATTTGCCGTGGTAACCGCCGCCTACGATCAGAGTGATGCCGCGGCGGATTGCCATGCCGGAGATTGGACCGTGTCCTGGAAGGTTCAGAGTAATTCTTAAAGAATCTGGGGAGTGGAATGCCACACTGCCCTTCATCGGACGGTCGGAAACGCCGGTTTCACGCGGCAGGATCGAGCCGTCTGCGACGAAGGAGACGAGATCTAGGCGTTTCAATTCATTGCGGATAAACTGCTGATCGTCTGCCAGCGTGATGCGTTTTTTGATTTCTGCGGTGTTCTGACGGCGGTAGAAAAAGACGTTTTCGACACAGCCCGGAAGAAAATCAAAGAAAATCTTGATTAATTCACCGGAGTTGATGGTGCGCCCGAATGCCGGGAAACCGACCTCGAAACGTGCCGTAATCTCATTTTTTCCGATTTCGCAGGCCGTCCGGGAGAGAACCTCCTGACCGGGGCGGCTGGTGGCGATCAGGCCGCTTTTTCCAGAACCTTTTGCTTTGAAAGAAAGACGTCCGATCTCACGGGAAAAACAGCGGAGCAGGTAATCTTCGAGTGCCGTTTTTTTCCACGGCGTATCAAAGAGTTCAGCCGGGAATCCGGCTTTGGTGTGGCGGATCTGGACGCTGACCTTGGAAGGAGAGGCAAACGGGTCGCCCTGTACATGGTCGATGGATAAAATATAAGTATTAAAATCATAAGCGCCGCGCACGTCCTTGTAAGCCGGGTAGCTTTTGTGGTCGATGGAGGTGAGGAGACGCTTTAAATCGGCTGATTGTTTCATGATAGATACCTCGTTTCATAAAGATTCAATGATGCTTCCATGTCTTTACAGTTCTTGGTAAAAGCTCCTGTAAAGCAGTTCTTGCCAAAGAAAGTTTGACATATGAAGCAAATGCTAGTTCTTATTTTATAGATTGCAAGTATGAAATGCAAGCGGAACAAGAGAAAAGAAATGAGTCTGTGAGAGATCACGAAAAAGAAAGCGGACTTTGACACAGTTTCATGAAAGAAAAAATCGGGAATATACATGTTTTATAGAAAAGGATAAAAATCGAGGAACAAAATCGGTATTTATGATGTAGCTATGGGATTTTTCTTGCATTTGCTTTTGCGGTAAATGTTTTGCCAGTTGCACCAGAATTTTATGAATTACGCATTGAGGGTGTTTCAAAATTGGGCATAACAGACAAAAAGTTTCCACAAAAGCCAATGCAAAAAAGATTCCAAAATACATGATGGCAGCAGGGAGGGAGAAATATGTTGAATGCGCTCTGGGCGTTTATGATGCTTGTGGGGCTAGGCTGGGCGGCGGTGCATGGAACGCTGGGGGCAGTGACGGAAGGGATGCTCGCGGCGGCAGGCGATGCGGTTTCGCTGGGAATTACGATGTTGGGTGTGATGGCGTTCTGGACGGGAATTTTGGAGATTGGACGGCGGGCGGGGCTGATTGAGCAGCTGTCGGCGGGAATGCGCCCAGTGCTTCATTTCCTCTTTCCGCGCATTCCGGCAGGGCATCCAGCGCTTTCGTCGATGGCAGCGAATATGATTGCCAATATGCTGGGGCTAGGCTGGGCGGCGACGCCGGCGGGGCTTAGTGCGATGAAGGAATTGGAGGAACTGGAGGAAGAACGGAGAACGGCTGGGGATCCGGCGGCAGTCAGCCGGGGGACGGCGAGCGATGAAATGTGTACGTTTCTGGTCGTGAATATTTCATCGCTGCAGCTTATTCCCATCAATATGATTGCCTACCGGAGCCAGTACGGATCGGCGCATCCACTGGCGGTGGTCGGTCCGGCACTCTTGGCGACCTGTATCAGCACACTGGCGGGGGTAGCGGTGTGCCGCGTGATGCGCCGGAGGAAATAATGAGATTTGTATGATAGGGGCGATGATAAAACCAGAGATGGGAAACGAGAGCGCTGCCAGCGAAGAGGATGGAGTGGCTGGAAAATGGAAAAAGAAAATATATTTTTGTGTTACGTAGGAACGAAATTCACACAAAAAACAAATTTGTCCCCTATAATGCTATTGTAAAAATAATGGGTTCTGGAAATGGAAGCGTTATCATAGAACCTGGATTCATACCATATATATAGAACAAGTATAGGCATAGGAGCCGCCAAAATGCGCTGCATCAATTACCTCTCAGAATATCTGGTTCCGGTCGTCCTGTTTTATATTGTTGGGTTTGCGGTGCTTCAGAAGCGTCCGGTTTTTGATGATTTCATCGAGGGGGCGTTTTCGGGGCTTAAAACGGTGGCTGGGATTCTGCCGACGCTGGTGGGACTGATGGCGGCGGTCGGTGTGCTCCGGACGTCTGGTTTTCTCGATTTCCTTTCCGGGATACTAGCGGGACCGGCATCGCTTCTGCACATACCGGCACAGGTGGTCCCGCTGCTTCTGGTGCGTCTGGTGTCCAGTTCGGCGGCGACGGGGCTTCTCTTAGATATTTTTAAAACCTATGGACCTGATTCGCGGCTGGGCATGATGGTGTCGATCCTTGAGAGCTGCACGGAGACGGTGTTTTACACAATGAGCGTCTACTATTTGACTGTGCGGATTTCGAAAACGCGCTGGACGCTTGCAGGGGCGCTGATTGCGACGTTTGCGGGGCTGTCGGCGAGTGTTTTGTATAGTGTTATGTTATGAAAGAAGATAAGTGGTGGGTTTTTAGGAAGTACGGAGAAAAGCTTGGGTAAGGGGAAAACTTTCAGCCGATTGGTTTTTCGGACAGGGATATTTTGGAATAGGAAAATCCGCTGCCATCCCGTTGGTATATGGCATTTTGGGTTCCCAAGAGGGTCATCTGTGAACCTCAACGAATTTCCCTCATATGTAAGAAATTTGCTAGTTGTTTTGGCACACAGAATATTGTATAATCAGTAGGGTAAATTGCCGTTTTGCGCATTGAAACCAAGGATGAGAGGGAAAACTGTGGGAAATTACGAGACGCTGAATGAGCTGCTGGTAACGCTGTTCCGCGATGTGATGGATATTGAACAGAAGGTAATCATTACGCCGGAGTTTAAGGATATCACGAATAACGATATGCATGTGATCGAAGCGATCGGAATCGGGGAACCGAAGAACATGTCGTCGATTGCCAGGGAGTTATCGGTTACCGTGGGGACACTCACGATTGCGATGAACAGCTTGGTAAAAAAAGGATATGTAGAACGCAGCAGAGGCTTGGAAGATCGACGGGTCGTATATATTTCCCTTTCGGAGCGCGGCAGAAAGGCGTATGAACATCACGCCGGGTTTCATCGTGAGATGATTGAAAGCCTGACCGGCGATCTGACGGAAGAGGAGATGCAGACGTTAGTGCGGGCATTGTTGAAGCTGAATCAATGGTTTAGAAAAAAAGAACAGGTACAAGAGGAAAGTACAAGGAGGTAAAAGATTGAAAATGAGAAGTAGAGGGTATCCATTACCTTAAATGCACAACAAACAAGCCATCTCCCGGTGGGGTGGCTGCTTAAAAAATTGAATATAGAAATGTTAAGGTTATGCAGTGGCTGACTTGATCTTATAACC
>JBNMLY010000015.1:0-34074 GCA_050875065.1 Otoolea sp.
CTTTCCCAGATAAACGAAGTTAAAGGAGACCAGAAATGATTCGATTTGAACATTTAAGCAAAACATTTCAGACGAAAGACGGAGCATTTGAAGCACTGAAGGATGTGTCCTTCGAAATCGAAAAGGGCGATATCTACGGCGTCATCGGTTACAGCGGAGCCGGAAAATCCACCCTGATCCGAATGGTCAACGCCCTGGAAAAACCGACTTCCGGAAAAGTCTTCGTCGAAGGAAAAGACATCGGAAGCCTGGATGCGAAAGAGCTTCGCAGCCTCCGAAAAGGAATCGGAATGATTTTCCAGCAGTTCAATCTTCTGGAATCCAAGACGATTTACGACAATGTCGCCATCGCCCTGAAGCTTGGCGGCACACCAAAAAAGGACATCGAGGCACGCGTGAACGAACTTCTGGAGTTCGTTGAACTTTCCGATAAGAAGTCCTACTATCCGGGACAGCTCTCCGGCGGCCAGAAACAGCGCGTCGGCATCGCAAGAGCCCTTGCAAACAATCCGTCGATTCTTCTCTGCGATGAGGCGACCAGCGCCCTCGACCCGAAGACGACCGATTCCATTCTCGATTTATTAAAGAAGATTAATGAAACCTTCCATATTACGATTGTCATTATCACGCATGAGATGAACGTCATCCAGAAAATTTGTAACAAGGTGGCCGTCATGGATTTCGGTAAAGTCGTAGAAACGGGTTCCGTTATCCAGGTATTCTCGGACCCGCAGTCCGATATCGCCAAACGGTTTGTCGGTAATCTCATCCGCGACGTTATCCCGGAACCGCTCGTCGAGAGTATCCGCCGGGAAACACGGAACAGCCGTCTGCTCCGCATCAAGCTGGAAAATACAGACAGCACCGAGCCGCTTCTCTGGGATATCAACCGGCGGTTTGAGGTGGAAACCAACATTCTCTACTCCACCATCAATGTCATCCAAGGCATCGTCGTCGGCATCATGCTCGTCCTCTTCATCGGAAGCGACGAGGAAATCGAAAAAGCCGAGCGCTACATTCTCGAATCAAACGAAGAATATAAGGAGGTTGTATTACCATGATTCAGCAGTATTTAGGCATTTCGCCGGATAAACTCATCAAGGCCGGATGGGAAACCCTGTATATGGTTGGTTTTTCCCTGATTATCGGCTCCATCGTCGGATTTTTCATCGCCATTGTCTTATGGCTGACCCGCAAGGGCGGACTCAAGGAAAACCGCCTGATTTACACTATTTTAAACGGTATCATCAACATCATCCGAAGTACACCGTTCATCATCCTTCTGGTATGCGTGATGCCGTTTACAAAAATCATCGTCGGCACCCGAATCGGTACCAAGGCGGCCATCGTACCGCTGGTTATCTACACCGCCCCGTTTTTAGCAAGACTTCTTGAGACATCGCTTCTGGAAGTCGGCGGCGGTATCATCGAAGCTGCTCAGTCGATGGGCGCAACGACCTTCCAGATTATCATTCACTTTGTGCTTCCGGAAGCATTCGCTTCGGTTATCCTGGCACTGACGACCGGCACCATCGCCCTCATCGGCGCAACCGCAATGGCTGGCTACATCGGAGGCGGCGGCATCGGAAACATCGCCCTGACCTACGGCTACCAGACCTTCAACTTCCCGCTGATGTTTGCGACCGTTTTCATCCTGATTGCATTTGTCTGGATCATCCAGAGCCTGGGAAACCGGCTGTCACAGAAACGGCGGACACACCAGTAAACCGCACTATATCATACAAGTTATTAAATTATTTTATATACAAAATAAAAAAACGAAAAAAGGAGAACCCAATTATGAAAAAAGTAAAAGCTTATGTAAGAACCACACTGACCGCTGGCCTGATCCTCGCAACTGCTCTCTTAGCTGGCTGCTCCAAGAGTGATGCCGGAAGTTCCGCAGCAGACACTTCTGCCGCTTCCGGTGCTGAGTCTGGCGCTTCCGCAGATACTTCCGATTCTAATAAGAAGGAACTCAAATACGGAAAAGCCGCTGGCCCGTACACCGTCTTATTTGAGGATGCTATCAAACCGATTCTTGAAAAAGAGGGCTACACCTTCACAGAGGTTGATTTCTCTGACCTTCTGCAGAATGACCTCGCTTTAAACGATGGCGAAATTGATTTCAACGTTGAACAGCACACCGCTTACGCAGAAAACTTCAATGAGGCACAGGGCGGCGATCTCGTTCCGATTTCCCCGATTCCGACCGTTCCGGCCGCTATCTTCTCTGCAACCGAGACTTCCTTAGATGCCATCCATGACGGTGCTAAAGTAGCCGTTCCGGACGATGCGGCCAACACCGCACGCGCTTACGTCCTCTTACAGAAAGCCGGATGGATCACCTTAGACCCGGATGTAGACCTTTCCACCGTTACACAGGCGGACATCACCGAAAACCCTTACAACATCGACTTTACCGAAATGACTTCCACCAACATTCCAGGTGTCTTAGACGACTTTGACTATGCGGTTATCACCGGAAGCATCGTATACAACGCTGGCATGGATCCGTCTACCGCCCTGCTCCAGGAAGACATTCTGCCGCATCTGATTCTGCAGGTCGTTGTCAAAGAAGAGAACAAGGATGCTCAGTGGGCAAAAGACCTGGTAGCTGCTTACCACTCTGACGAATTCAAGAAATATTTAGACGAGAATAATAACGGTTTATGGTATGTGCCGGAGGAACTGTTTAACTAATTAGAAAGACGAAATTTTATAGTGTGCCTGATGGACTGCCCGATTTTCAGCGGACAGTCCGCAGGCACTCTCTATATCATTTTCAGGAGGAACTTATATGGCTGTCACCTTAGATAAAACCGAACAGAAAATCGTCGATATCATCGACGCACACCGCGACGAGATCATCGCATTTGCAAAGGATATCTACACCCACGCCGAACTCGGCTACAAAGAATTTAGAACTGCTGAAAAATTTGCTTCTTTCATGAAAAATCTGGGACTTGAGACAAAAGAGGGGCTTGCCGTGACCGGCATCAAAGCCTACTTAAATGAAGAGAAGAAGGACAATGTGAGTCTCGCCCTCATCGGCGAGCTCGATGCCCTCCGAATCCCGGAACATAAATACGCAAACCCGGAGACACAGGGCGCTCACTGCTGCGGACATCACGCCCAGCTTGCCGGAGTCATCGGGGCCGCTCTGGCTTTGACAGACCCGGACGTCAAAGAAACCCTGGATGGACAGGTCGTTCTCTTTGCGGTTCCGGCGGAGGAATACGGCGAGATCGAATTTAAAAACTCCCTGACTGCACAGGGCAAAATCAAGTACGGCGGCGGCAAATGCGAGCTGATCCGCATCGGCGCCTTCGATGATATTGACCTCGACATCGTCCACCACATCGGGGACAAGGATATCAGCGTCGGCTCCAACTCCAACAACGGTTTTGTCTCCAAAGTCATCCGCTACAAGGGACTGGCCGCCCACGCAGCCGGTGCGCCGCACCTGGGCGTCAACGCTTTAAACGCAGCCTCCCTCGGTCTTTCCGCCCTGGCCTACCAGCGCGAGACCTTCCGCGATGAAGACCATGTACGCGTCCACCCGATCATGACAAAAGGCGGAAATCTCGTCAATGTCGTACCGGATGAGGCCGTCATCGAGACACTGGTCCGCGCGGCAAATAAAGACGCCATCGCGGACGCCGCAGCCAAGACCGATCGGGCATTCAAGGCCGGTGCTATCGCTGTCGGCGCCACCTGTGAAATCACCACCATGCCAGGCTATCTTCCCGCCCTGAGTGCGGAAGCCGATGAATCCGTTTTAGCCGCCGCCGAGATCGCCGCGCAGACCAGCGAAAAAGACTATGAGATCGTCCGTCAGGATACAAACGCCCACAGCGGCGGTTCCACCGACGTCGGCGACGTCCAGCATCTCCAGCCGGTTCTGACCTTCAACACCGGCGGTAAGGTCAGCGGACTGCATTCCGTTGATTTTGATATCGTCGATGATGAACTTGCCTATGTCGTAACCGCCAAGATTTTCGCCCTCTCCGCTTATCGGCTGCTCCGGGACGGCGCAGTGAAAGCGAAAGAAATTGTGGAGAACTATCAGCCGATCTTCACGAAAGAGGAATATATCCAATATATGGATTCTTTTATTAAGACGGAGACGTTCTCATAAAAAGTTTTCTATAGCTTAAACTTTCACGCACTTTAAAAATAACGCTTACCACTAAATAAAAAAACCGCCATAGACTGCATTTCCCGCACATACCATCATTGTGCCCATGAGTTCTGCATCTATGGCCGTTTTTATTTTCTCATCATGCTTCTGCTCTTCACAAAAGCAAAAAATCAATGCAAGTTTCTCTTCGGCAGCCGTTGCTTTTTCCTACAACTTCAGCCCTTTCGCTACCTCTTTCAGTTTTCCTGCCGATTCTACCAGCTTCTGCGCCTCTTCCTCACTCAGGGAAATCGGCACATGCCTCTCCACGCCTCCGATCCCCACGATCGACGGCATGCTCAGCGTAATATCTTCGATGCCATATTCCCCATGCATCATTGCAGACACTGGCAGAATCGAACGCTCATTGCGGACGATGCACTCGCAGATGCGTTTTACCGACATCGCAATCCCGTAATACGTCGCCTGTTTCTTCGAAATAATCTCATAAGCGCTATTTTTCACTTTCTCCGCGATCTCGTCCATCGCCGCATCATGATTGAAGTGCCCGCGCATCTCGCAGAAATCGTTCAGTGGAATTCCCGACACGTTCGTACTGCTCCACGCCGCGATCTCACTGTCCCCGTGCTCACCAATGATAAACGAATGAACACTCCGGCTGTCCACGCCCAGATGTTCTCCCAGCGCATATTTGAGCCGCGCCGTATCCAGTACCGTCCCCGAACCAATCACGCGGTTCTCCGGCAGTCCGCTCAGTTTCAGCGCCACATACGTCAGAATGTCCACCGGATTCGACACGATCAGCAAAATCCCGCCAAAATCACGCTTCACAATCTCCGGGATAATACTCTGATAAATCGCCGTATTCTTCTGCACCAGGTCAAGCCGCGTCTCCCCCGGCTTCTGGTTCGCCCCCGCCGTGATAATGATGATCGCCGCATCCGCCACATCGTCATACGTGCCCGCATAGATCTTCATCTGCCCGGCAAACGGAATCCCATGTGCGATGTCCTTCGCCTCTCCGTCCGCCTTTTCCATATTAACATCTAAAAGAACCAACTCCGAAAATAACCGGCTCTGCATCAATGTAAATGCGGTCGCCGATCCTACAAAACCACACCCGATGACTGCCGCTTTTCTTGGATTTACCTCTCTGCTCATATGTTCTTTCCTCCTGTCTGACGTTGAATTTGACTTTCTAGCTGCCGTTCTTTTTATCTGTTTTCATGTATATATGTATTGTTCCGTTTTCAGAAGTCAGTATACATGTTTTCCCCTGCTTTTTCCGTTGTATGCACAGTCTTTATTTACCCCAGCGCTTTCGCACTCACTGCACGACGTTCCAGATCCTTTGCCTCTTCCGGTGCCTTTTTCAGCGGAATCTGCTTTTTATCCGTCTGGTTTGAAAGTTTCTGAAAGGACACCTGGACCCTGCCGGCTTTTTCTTCCGTTTTCTCCTTTGTCATCGTTTTCTTATAATGAGCCAGCAACTCATTGTCCTCCATATTTAGGCAGGTGTCTACCTCTGTGTATCTGTCTTTTCTTTCTATCAATGTTTCTACCTGTTTTTCATATTGTTGCAACTTAGAAATCATTTCAGAAGCAGCCGTCATCCGCTTATAATTCCGGCCGTCTGGATCTTGGAATTTCTTCAGGATTTTTCGTTGCTCAGACTCTTTCTTTCCCTCAAGCTTCCCGTTTAATTCATCCATCTTATATTTCAGGTAAGCATCTGCCGCTTCTATCGTCTTTTGACAGCCCTCTTTTAGTGCATGGAGTCCATCCGGTGAATCATACATTTCCTTGTACAGCTTCTCCAGATTCGCAGTTTTCTCAATGATATTGTTATACTGTTCACTTCCACCCAGCAACCGTCTATTTTCTCTCTTTAACCTCTGAATCATCTGACCGATTCCCGTTTTGTGGCCGTAAAACTCATTCACAGACTCCCTACATGCGTGGAGGCTTACCTTTCTCTCTCTGTCATAGTAACTCTTGATAGAATTTAATTTATCTGAACATCCTTCGCCCAATCAAAATAAGATGACGTACTCAGATCATTTCCTACCTGTGCCAATTTATCAATTCCAAACGTATCCCATTCGTCTTCTTTTAAGATTCTCACGTGTCCTTTTTCCAGTACATCTGGCGCTTTATCCCGATAGAATTCCGCACCTTCCTTGATAGCATCCTGAAGCTTTCTGGTCCGATTCCATGCCGCCTGAAGCTCCTTGTCACTGAAATTATAACTGCGCAGCATTGTTTTGAGCATGTCTTCATTCAGACTTAAAACTGTTTTTGCCGTATCCTCCCGTACCGCTGCCATATTTTCAACCTGACTCAGATACTTATATCCTCTTTCTATCGTTCCAAAGGAACAGTCATTATCAATTCCCTGCACTCCGATGAGGCGCGGATGCTTTGAATCTGTTTGGTCAAACTGATAGAACACATTCGCAGCATGGCGATCCACATTTCCACAGATAAAATCCAAGACCTGCAAATCCGCCAGCTGTTTCTTCAATGTATCGGAACTCGTATCAATCTCGACATCCGGCCGGAGCGCAATATTATTACTATCTCCGCTTCCCACACAATCGATCCCTTGTGCTGCTCTCATAAAACTTCCCTTGAGTCTCTTGTCCCCATTGATGAGCTCCATTGATTCAGAATGTGCCAGCATATCCCTCATTCCAAGAAGATTGGCGACGGTTGACATAGCATTATTTCTCTTGTCCAGTGCCTCATTCTTTTCAATCCCGGCACCCTCCTCCAGAAGATCGTATTTATTTTTAATTTTGTTGCATTCTTCCAAATACTCCTCCAACTGCAGTGCAAGCCCCGTTCCAACAAACAGTTTATCCCGCTGCTCAGGTTCCATAGCAAAACAATCATCAAACGCGTGATCTGGATTACCAGAAACCAATTTTTTTTCTGCATTTATACTGTAGAGTGTATCCCACTCCCTAGCCGTTATACATTCCATCAGAGCCGCTATGCCCGGATTTTTCTGAACTGCCCTCTCGTATGCTGCCTGCATCTCGGTTTCCCGATCCGAATAAACCGATTCCGTAAAAAATCCTATTTCATCCCCATTTTTTCCCGGCACTGTGAGTTTGATTCGGCTGCTCATATTGGCGCCCACCTTGGAAAGCTCTTTCCCTGTAATATCGATGGTCCTTGTGCGCGCCTGTTCTACCAGTTCCGGGAGCGTAGAGTTTTCATTTCCCTTTGCATCCCCCAATACAACCAGATCCTGTCCCAGAATATCCTGAATGGGATCCATCATCAGCGCGAGGGCTTCTCCTTTCTCTTTATCCACCCCGTCCAGGCCGGACATCACAGTGCGGTACGCTCCCATTCCTTCTATGACATCCTGATACAGATGCATAAAATGATCAAACGACGCTTTGTTCATCTTTGGATATTCACCGTCTTTGAAGCTATAAAAGCGATCCGTCTCCTCTACCAGATTTTTGAGTGACCGGAGAAAGTCTTCATGTGTCTTTGCTGCCTCCTCTGATTGAAAGGAAATCCCTCCCAGCATTTCCTGAAATGCACGTAACTGTTCTTTTACCTGTGTGTTCTGACTAGCCATATCGCATATCCTCCTAAACTATAGTTCTTTTACGTCAGCTTATACCTGTGCTGATTCATTGTTGTGTATTATACTAGCAGAAAAAAAGACACAAAATAGCTACACTATAGACAGGCCAAAGCCTCCTTTCTGGGCGCCCTCCCGTTTCTCTGCTTTTTCCTGTTGTTATAGCAACATTTTTATCCTAAATTTTTTACACCATGTTAATATTCTGTAAAAGTCTTTTCATTGAATTTATGCCTGTCCAATGTTATACTAATAGATAGAACTGAGTACAAAAACGATAAGGGAGAGATATGGGAGAGAACATTTTTACAAGTAGCAAAAAAACAATTTCCTTTGGGGAATATTTAAAATTCGATGAAAACTGCCGGGGCAACCTGGGTGGAGAACTTCCTGTCATGGTATACCGAATGCTTGAGTATTCGCTGAAAGAAGAACTCATCAACCGTTTCGGAAAGGAAACACAAATCGATATTTTCCGCAACGCCGGAAAAATGGCGGGAGAATATTTTGCCACTCATTTTTTAAATATGAACCAGCCCCTTGACCAGTTTGTCGGTGAACTACAGATGAAGATGCAGGAATTAAAAATCGGAGTTCTCCGAGTTGAAGATGTCGACGAAGCAAGCGGTAAGATCATCCTAACCGTTGCCGAGGACGCTGACTGCTCAGGGCTTCCCATTTTGGGCGAAACCGTCTGCAATTACGACGAAGGCTTTATTTCCGGAATTCTATCTCTGTATTCCGGAAAACCGTATCAGGCGATCGAAGTAGACTGTTGGGCCACTGGAGACCGTGTCTGCCGTTTCCGGGCGGAAATCAAAGAAGATATGTACTAGGAGATTCCCATATGGACGATAAAAACGCTGCCAAAAATTGTGAACAGCTATTTGAATATTTACGAAATATTCTCTATGAGCCAGGAGGCGCCACGATAACGCCTGAAGCTTTAGATAAACCGTTTCAAAAACTTGCCTTTGGTTTCCAATATCTGAATCAAGCCGTTCAGGAAATGAAAGCCTACTCAACTGCCCTATCAAACGGAAACCTCTCCGTTCAACCACCTGACCGTGAAAATTTTCTCTGCGAAAGCCTGAAAAATATCCACGCCAATCTGAATCATCTGACCTGGCAGGCCAAACAGGTGGCAAAGGGAGATTATACACAGACGGTTTCCTATCTGGGCGAATTTTCCGAAGCTTTCAACACCATGACACATCTTTTACAGGAGCGGGAGCAGACTCTAAAAGATGAGGCACAGTTCCAAAAGGAGCATGCCTCCATGGTTGAAAATTATAATCAGCTTCTGTTAAATCTGATTGAACGCAGCCAGGAGGACATTCTAGTTACCCGTATTGATGAGCCCATCATACTTTATTATAGTGGAAATAAAATCGAAAAAATTCAAAATTACGAACTATATCAGATTTTCCTCAAAAAGCAGAAAAAAGGTGAGCTTTTAACACCGGGTTCCGATCCCTCCCAAAAATGGACCTGGGAGACAGAGGACTCCTTTCACCGTTTTTACCGTATTATGACCTCAAAGATGGAGTGGCGCGGAGAACAGGCCTATGCTCACATTATCCTAGAAATCACGGAGGAAAAGCGGGAACAGGATAAACTGGAAATGGAGGCCTACTCCGATCGTCTGACCCACATCGGAAACCGCCGCTATTTCTACAAAAAAATGCACGAACTGTTACAGACGGACGAAGCCTTTTCTTTTTGTTATTGTGATCTCGATCATCTGAAACTTATCAACGACACCTACGGGCACAAGGAAGGAGACTGGTATATCTCCCATTTCGTCAAAATGACTCAGAAACAGATACGCGTCGGGGATATTTTCGCGCGCATCGGCGGCGATGAATTCTGCATCGTCATGAAGAACTGCTCGGCTGAAACTGCCCACGAACGTCTAGCACAAATCCTCACTGATTTTGCAACCGATACCGAACGTCCTTATCCCCAAAGTTTTAGTTTCGGCATCGTCCAGCTCCCAAAATCGCACGACGGCATCCATTTAGATATGATACTCGAAGACGCCGACCGTGCGATGTATAAGCAAAAAAAGAAGAAGCATCAAAATAAAAAATAGAGTGGGAGCGTCATCTGTCCCACTCTAAACACTTATCCGGTAAACATCCTGTCTATTTTCTGTCTATTCTTTCACCGGAACCTCGATTCCTTTTTCAGCAAAATATTTCGCCGCTCCCGGATGATACGGAACCGTTATCACCGAAGCTGCCATATTCAAATCTAATTCTTCGCCTTCCACATGAGCCGCCTTGATTTCATCCATATTTTCAAAAATACCCGCGCAGAAATCATACACATTTTCCTCTGGAACATCGTCCCTCGCTACGACAATCGCTCCGACTGCTACCGTCTTTACGTCCTCGTCCAGTCCATACGCAGATGCTGGGATGGTATTTTTGCTATAATATGGGCATATTTCCAACAGTTGTTCAATATGGGCATCATCCAGCCCTACCAGATGCATCTGCTGTTCCTCTGCCAGTGAGGTAATCGCTGCCGTCGGCACACCCGCCACCACAAATGCTGCGTCGATCGCCCCACTCCGCAGTGCCTGTGCACTGTCCTTAAACGACTGGTACATTGGATTTATATCCTGATCAATATCCAGATCATAGCTCCCCAATACGTCCACCGCATTATAATAAACACCGGAACCCACCGCCCCGATCGATACATTTTTTCCTTTCAGATCTTCTACCGATTGAATGGACGGATCCAACGTCACAATCTGTACTGGCTCCATATAGAGTGCAGCCACCGTTGAAAAATTGTCTACCTTATAAAAATTGTCCCCCTTATAATTCGAAACCATAATATCTGATTGCACAAATCCTAAATCCGCTTTTCCTGTGCTCAACGCCTCGACATTCGCCTGGGAACCGCCTGATTTTATGACCCTGACTGAAGTATCGGTCGACTTGCAAATTTCCTCTGCCAACACGTTTCCGAAACTATAATACGTTCCCTGTTCACCGCCAGTCGCAAACACCAGGCTGTCATCATCCTCGCTATCATTTCCACTCTTGTTTTTTCCCACATCCGCTCCGTCACTCTGTGATGTCGAATTCTTAGCAGAGGTTCCCACGCTGCTGCATCCAGTCAAGGTAATTCCCGCAAACGCCATCACAGAAACCGCCAAAACCACATTTTTCTTCACTTTCATCATTATTTGTTTCAAACTTCTCTCCTCCCTGATTCATAAAAATTTTCCGGAAAGTTAAAAAGACTGCCAATCCGAACTTCCTGTTACCAGGTTGTCCGAATCAGCAGTCTTCCTATGTAACTGCGTTATGCAATTATATTACTTGTATACATTCACTCCATATGGTATGGGGAACTACTGACGACCAGCAGATACCCTGTGACATCATAGCATCAGCAACTTTCTGGAAACCAACGATGTTAGCACCAGCTACCAGGTTGTAGCCTAAGCCGTATTTCTCAGCTGCTGCTGCGGAACCATCATGGATACCAGTCATGATCTGATGAAGTTTTGTATCAACTTCTTCTGCTGTCCAGCTGTATCTCTCGCTGTTCTGGCTCATCTCAAGACCAGATACAAGAACGCCACCTGCGTTTACAGCCTTGGACGGAGCTACTACCATGTTCTTCTGATCCATTAAGAATCTCAGAGCTTCGTTGGTAGTTGGCATGTTAGCTACCTCGATGTAGTACTTGATGCCGTTAGCAACGATCTTCTTAGCCTGCTCCATGTCTACGTCGTTCTGAGTAGCACACGGCATGATGATATCAACTTTCTGACCCCACGGTTTCTCACCCGGGAAGAACTGTACGCCGAACTTGTCTGCGTAATCCTGAACTTTGTTACGTCCAGAAGCTCTCATCTCCAGCATGTAGTTGATCTTCTCTTCTGTTGTAACACCATCCGGATCGTAGATGTATCCGTCCGGACCAGACAGAGTAACAGCCTTAGCACCCAGCTCAGCCAGTTTCTTAGCTGCGCCCCAAGCTACGTTACCGAAGCCTGCCAGAGCTACTGTCTTACCCTTAAGGGTATCGTTCTCATGTTTCATAACTGCTTCTACATAGTAAACAGCGCCGTAACCAGTTGCTTCCGGACGAACCAGAGAACCACCGAAGGACATTCCCTTACCTGTGATAGTACCGTTCTCGAAAGCACCGCGGATCTTTCTGTACTGGCCATACATATAACCAATCTCACGTCCGCCTACACCAAGGTCACCAGCCGGGATATCTACGTCCGGTCCGATGTGACGATATAACTCAGTCATGAAGGACTGGCAGAATCTCATAACCTCTGCATCGCTCTTGCCGTTCGGATCGAAGTCAGAACCACCCTTAGCACCGCCCATCGGCAGGGTTGTTAAGCTGTTTTTGAATGTCTGCTCGAAGCCTAAGAACTTCATGATAGACAGGTTTACAGAAGGAGCGAAACGTAAGCCTCCTTTGTACGGTCCAATAGCGCCGTTGAACTGTACACGGTAGCCACGGTTTACATGAACAGCACCGTTGTCATCAACCCACGGAACACGGAACTCGATAGTTCTCTCCGGCTCAACCATTCTCTCAAGAAGAGCTGCCTTCTCGTACTCCGGATGTGCATCTACAACCGGACCCAGAGTAGATAATACTTCCTCTGCAGTCTGAAGGAATTCCGGCTCATGTGCGTTTTTCTCTTTGAGTTCTGCAAGAACTCTGTCAACATACTTGCTCATTGGATAAATACCTCCTGATATGTATATAAGTTGGAAATGTCCACTCAACATGTTTAACCACTAATACTTGATGATGGTTTCATCGATCTTGTATAAAATTCCCTCTGGTTGCAAATTGTTTTTGTGAACTTTTCTGTTTCTGTAATGTATTATAGATCATTTCTTCGGCAGAATCAAATAAAAATAGTGTTATAGATGTTATTATCATTTGCTTATGCAGTTATATTGTTCCTGATTATAACTCTGAAATCAAAAAAGAGGCCTGCCAAAAGCAGACCTCTTGAAATTCGCATCTATTAGCCCAGGAAGCTGATGAATCCTGTCAGGATAGTTGCGTTTACAAAGTCGATGAATAAGGAACCTACCAGCGGAACTACCATGAATGCAGTCGGAGCCGGACCATATACGCCGGTAATTGCCTGCATGTTTGCCATAGCGTTCGGGGTAGCACCCATACCGAATCCACAGAAACCACTGGTCATAACAGCCGCATCGTAGGATTTGCCAAGTACGTTGAATACAACGAAGTTTGCAAATAAGAACATAAGTACTGTCTGTGCAAGAAGCATAACTACCATCGGTACAGCCAGCTCAGCTAACTGCCACAGCTTCATATCGATCATAGCCAGACCCAGGAATACGGAAAGGGAAGCACCACCCAGTGTGCTGATCTCTTCCATCGGGATCTCTTTGTTCTGAACATCCATGATGTTACGGATAACCGCACCAACTAACATTGCGCCGATGTAGAATGGGAATGTCATGAACTTGCCAAGGAACATGGATACGATAGTACCAGCGCCGATGGCAACGATTAAGTACAGAAGACCGTCAAGGATTCTAGCGGAATCGATTGCACCAGTCTCATCAGTCTCTACAGTTTCAGTCTTTGTTGCACTCTCAACAACTGGGGAGAGTTTGTACTTACGAATCTTAGCCGTTGCAATAGGACCACCGATTACGCAGCCTGCAACCAGACCATAAGTAGCGGATGCGATAGCTACAACGCTCGCATTTGCTACGCCTAATTCCTCAAGTAACGGTCCGAAGGAACCAGCAGTACCGTGACCACCTACCATCGGGATGGAACCAGTTGCCAGACCCAGACGAGGATCCAGACCAAATACGCTTGCAAGGCCTGCACCTAAGCAGTTCTGAATCACTACCATAACAGCTGCCAGAACCAGGAAGATAACGGTCTGAATACCACCCTTTTTCAGCATACGGAAGGATGCTGTGAAACCAACGCTACAGAAGAACGCTACCATGAATACGTTTTTAAGTGTCATGTCGCAGGAAATTTCCAGGATACCCATACCTCTTACGATGGTATGAACGATCGCATACAGGAAACCTCCAACTACAGGTGCCGGAATACAATACCGACGAAGGATTGAAATTTTGCTTACCAGGACACGTCCCAGTAAAAGTACAAGTGCCGCAACCGCGGTTGCCTGATACATATCAAGCTCGATTGTCTTCATACAACTTACCTCCAACCTATTTATTTTCTTGCTCGCAGCTGTATAATACTGTAGCCCCGACAAAAAACTACAAGATCCATCATAAAAATATAAAATTTTCATAACATTTTTTTAACTTATGATAAATAGATTGGAAAATTTTGTAAACAGGACGTTTTACGCCTCGCGATCGGCCGCCAGCATCAGGCTGTCGATGAATTTTTTGATGCTGACTTTGCCGCCGTAACGGCGTTTTCCACGAATGTGGTCCATCTCCGCGCGGATTTCCTCAAATGGGAACAGGGTGCTGGAGTAAGCTGTGAACGTCTCGTTCATGAAATCCTCAATGCCCAGGTGTGCCAGATTCGACATACCGACTGCAATCGCGCGGCGGACGCGCTGCTCCATATTCTTCGGCGCATCACTCAGGATCTCGCACAGCTGGCCGATGCTGACCTGGGAGATCGGACGGCCATTGCTGTGCAGGTACTCACAGATACGCAGAATATCATCTCCGCCCTTCTCGCCGGACATGCCGAGGCGGTTTAAGATATAAAGAACCTTTCTGCCGTAGCCGTCGTCCTTTTTCTTCTCCTTCGGCATATCGGCGATCTCTGCCATAAACATTTTCTTGATGTTCGTCAGGGTTTTCTCGTTTTTAATCTGCTCGTCCACATTGCGGATCACCGATTTCACCTCAATGATATTGATTGGCTTGCTGATGAAGAACTCGATGCCCGCATCATACGCCTTGCCGATCAGCTCCTTCGCAGCCACCTGCGAAATCATGATGCATTTGGCCTTGCATCCCTTCTCCCGCAACTCCCGCATGACCTGGACGCCATCTTTTTCCGGCATCAGGAAATCAATCAGGACCATATCCGGGTTCTTCGCCAGAATATCATCCACATCGGCCGGCTGTCCCTCCGAAGTTCCACAGATCGTTCCCAGATCATTGTCCTCGATAATGTCCTGCAGGACGCTGATCACTGACATATCATCTTCAACAATATAAATCTCCATTTACTCTATTTCCTCCAATTTCGCTATCGGTATCTCAATATGGAACTTTGTCCCTCTTCCCTCTTCCGAATCTACTGAAATACTGCCCTCAAACTGCTCCTCTACCGCATTTTTCACACCGCAGAGTCCGACGCCTCTATATATATTGCCGGTTTTTTCATCAAATTTCGTTGAATATCCCATCTTAAAGATCCTTGGGAAGTGTTTTTCTGAAATTCCCGGCCCGTCGTCAACCACTTCAAATATATAGTTTCCATTTTTCTTATACTCAATAATCCAGATGGTTCCTGCTTTTTTGGTCGGTTCGATCGCCTCTACCGCATTTCCCACCAAATTTTTGAGAATCGTCATAAGTTGATAGTGTTCTTTCGTCATGAAATTGTCACGGCAGTCAAACATAAGCCGGATATCCAGCTTTTTCTCTGCCAATGTCCGATACGTGGACGATTCCAGAATCTGCAGAAGATCCTGCAGACTCATCATTTCCTCGCTCGATTCTTCCTCGATCGCCTCCTCGATGCCTTGGATGATCCGGATATAATCCTTCTTGATCTCATGGACATCCCGTGCAATCTCCAGTCCCATCTGCTGCATCTCCCGCGGGAGGTCCTTTTCCAGGATCTGCTCGTAGAGCTTGTAGGCATTGCTCATGACCCGCTCGATCTCCTCGGTGTTCTTGTGCATCAGGTAAATCTCGGTCTTGAGTCCTGTCGTCATGAGAAACAATCTCTGATAACGGCTCTCATGATCCGCCTTAGTAAGCAGAAGCCGGTATTGTTGTTCTCCGATCAGCGCCAGCGCTACAAAAAGTGTGCGGACTGCCGCGATCATGAAAAGTTTCTGAAACACATCCGGCCCGGGCATTGCATTGTTGCGAAGAAGCGCTGCCAGAAAATTTTCAAATATATTGGAGCACAGATCGCAGAAAAATGCCGCCGCAATCACATTCTGCAGGTTTGCGATATGTTTATTCCGGATCTGGAGCTTGAACATCGCGCCATAGACAATATAAAAAAGTGCCCCGGGCATCGCAAGCTGCACCAACATCTCTGATGGCATTCCCTGCAGATAATATACCACAATACGAAATAAAAAGACAATGACCGACGTCACCGTACAGATCGTCAACGTGTGAATCTGGCTTCCGACTGTCATGATCAGAACCGGAAGCAGAATAACCGATGTTGAGACACGAAAATTGTTGACAAATACGTTCCAATAAAGCTGGGAGGCTATCGCGATAATCATGCCTATCGCCAGGGTTCGTCTCCAGGATTTCATTTTTACCTTTCTCCGTTTTTACGGTACGATTTCACATAGCTTTTAGCCTGCGTAAAATATCTTTCTAGAACAAAGGATGTGCCTTGGCACATTCTCCTATGAAATAATAAATGTGTCCTGCCTATGCCGCACCGCCATCCTGCCGCCAGGCCATCCGGCGCGGATATGCATCTGCCGCCCTTTCTGCAGGACACACATATCGATACTAGTATACTTAGTTTCGTGAAATCTGTAAAGAATTTT
Source organism: Otoolea sp. (assembly GCA_050875065.1). Taxonomy (GTDB): domain Bacteria; phylum Bacillota; class Clostridia; order Lachnospirales; family Lachnospiraceae; genus Otoolea. The sequence continues at coordinate 16,492 of JBNMLY010000015.1, forward strand.
ATAGCAGATATGAAACTATCCCGTTCCCGTTCACAGATAAACACTTCAAAAACCAAACGTACCGTAAACTAGCATAGCGGCGGTGGAAATTTGCCGCATTTAACGGCAATTTCCGTCACTGGTCACGCACGCGTGAACAGCAACGTCTCCCGGATTCTCTTCGCGAACGCATCCATACGTTCCTCAATTCCCGGAAGCTGCATCGCCGCCCCGGCATTGTTCGCCGTCTCCATCATCGCAAATTTTCCTGGAAGATAAAAGGTCTTGTTCATATTAAGCGCTGCAATGAGCTGCTCCGCTACAATATCACTTCCGGAATATCCCGATACAACCACCGCAAACAGCGCTTTATCATAAAACCGTGTCGTCCGGAACAAGGAGGTCAGACGGTTGATGAATGCGGTCAGGTTGGCCGACAGTGCATCGTTGTAGTTGGGACAGAGCATCACGATCGCATCCGCCTCGCGGACTGCCGGATAGACATCCTCTACCATGACTCCGCCGTAGAAACAGCTTCCCTGCTCGCCGAAATGCAGGCACATTTTGTACGGACATCCGGCGCAGTCGGAAAGAGTACCGTTTCGAAGTCCGATCTCCTTGATCTCCATCTCCGGAAGCTTTTCTTTTACGCGATTCCAGATTGCATACGTATTAGACGTTTTGTGGCTCGACGCGTGCAGCACCAATACCTTCGGGCATTTTTTCTTGACAAAATCCGTTCCCAGCACTTCTTTGACCAGTCCCGCCGCACTCTCACGGTATGCTCCCATCAGATCCGTTCCGAGATTTCCCGAAATAATCGTATAATTGGACAATGTCCGTGTGCCCTCAACGAGCGGCCGCCCTACAAAGGCGCAGCCCGCACAGTTGGCGGCAAATACCAGATCTTTTGCCACAGATTTGGAATAGAGGTCGTTCTCACTGTCCACCAGGAGGCCGCCGACAAAACCGTTTAGAAAATCCGGATGTTCCCGCAGAAAACGAATCAGGTGGTACAGTTCCAGGTTGACACCGGAAACACCAAGCGGAACTGCAAAGAGAATCCGTCCCTGCACCGGATTTTTCCGATGCTCTGCTTCTTCCAGGCGTCTCCACCGACCGATATAATCGTTCAATCCATCGATATCCGTCGCTGTCTCATAGTCATAACCGTCCAGCGCGTAGGAAAGCACCTCTGAAAGACGTGCATCCGCGCCGTTTTCTTCCTCGCGCAGATGGAGGAGGAGAAGAGGCATTTCTTCTATATAAATATCCGAATTGGACGCATCCAGTTGAGCATTGGCTGATTTTGTATCCAAACTGCTTGTCTGCTCTATATTCCTTTCTGAAGTTGAATGAATCATTTGCTTTCGCTTCCTTCCTGCGATACGTTTCATTTCTCGCTGCACTCTTCCGCAATTCACTGAATCACTGCCTGCAGCCTTTCATTCTCATTCCAATTTCAGCAAGGTATCTTCCATTTCCCCTGACAATTCTTCCCAGGAAACAGACACCTTGCTGAACCTCATTGACTTTCTTTTCTCTAAACTATTTTTTAGAACCGTATTTACACAATTTTTTTAAGATTTTCCTCCGCCGTCACGATCCGGTCATACAGCGCATCCGGCAATGGCAGAATCTCAGTTTCCAGACCATATTCGGTATAACGGTTCTTCACGCCCATGAAAATGCCGCCCATAAAGACGGAACCGCAGTGCCACTCGCCGCGCATCATCAGAATCAGGGAAATCGCGCCGGAGGAATAGGCCGGGGCGATAAACGGCTTGAAGCCGATCGCGCGCATATGCAGGTTGGCTGTCACGGTCAACTGGGTCAGCTCTTTGGAGAGTTCGTCGTTGTAATGTTCAATGGAATCCGCGATGACGAGGTCCTGTCCGTGCGGTCCGAAGGAACGTCCTTCTGTCAGGAACTGTGAAAAACGCTCATCACGCTTCGCATAGTAGGCCGCGCGCGCATTCATAACGCCGAGTCCAAATCCCTGTACCTGCTCCGGGCGGAGTCCCTTGAGGTCGAGAACCCCATTTTCGTCCTTGTTGCTCTCCAGCCATGCGGTCTTTGCCAGCGGATCAACCGGATCGGAGACAACGGCAAATAAACCCTTGAAATGCTCGGCTCTTGCCTGTTTTGCATACTGTGCAACGATCTTGGAGTTATTTTCAAACTGATACATCCGCACATCCTTGACGCCGGAGCCAACCGGCGGGATTCCCTTGGAAGCGACAAATACGAATACATCGCACTTGAAGAGGTCTTCCGGTTTTACCACATCCACCTCCGGCAGCGCGTCATACGCCCACGGGTAGGCGATCTGGTTTTCCTCAAATTCCCAGCGTGCCGTTACTTTATCGGAAATATCACAGATACCGATCGAGCTGATGCAGTCGCCGCCCAGAAGATGAAGTCCGGTCAGCAGGGTGCTTCCGACGTCGCCGATCGCCAGCACATGGACTCTTTTTTTCGTTTTCTGCGGCTTTTCTGCCAGAATCGCCTCAAACTCCGGGTGCAGGCGGTTGACCGCGCGCATCACGCCCCGGTCGATCGCGGTTTTAACTGCCTCGTCAAGCTCACAATTCTTGTCCGCTGCCGCGCCCCTCTCAGATGCACCGCTGCCTGCCGCTTTTTCAGTTGATTCTGCCAGCTTTTTCTTCATCGTCTCTGCCTGTGCTTCCAGCTTCCGGCTGCTCAGCCAGGAAACATTTTCTGTGTCCTGAAACAGAAGCAGCGGAGAATTTACCTTAAAAGATTCTCTTCCGGTTCCCGGCTCGCGCTCAAATAAAAATGTGAGCGGTGTGCCCGGGTGCGGCATTTCTGCCTTTTCGTATGATAAATTTCCGTTGAAGGAACAGCAGATTTTATCTCCAATTTTATAATAGTACATATTGCATACCCCCTGTTCTTTAAATACCTTATATGATATTAAATTCTGTTTTCAAACCAATCGCCGTATACAGTCTGCGTGCAAAGAAAGCATTCCTTGAAACTTTTGTCTCAAACATATTTCCTTTACAAACACACCTCATCACTTCCGCGTCCGGTAAAGCATCTCCAAATCATTTTCCAGATACACCGACGCGGCCAGATTCGGATCGTAGCTGACGCACTCGCCTTTATCCGGGCAGAGCGGCAGGATGACCGCTTCAGACAGACGGCTCAACGTCAGGTTTCTCGCAAACAGTGTCCGGTACTCGGATTCGAGCACCAGAAGGATATCGCGCGCGTTGCGGATGCAGCACGCGGAGAATTCAAACGCGGCTTCCGGCGTGGTTCCCTGTACCGGCGGTGCGGCATATGGCAAAATCATATTGATCGACGGCGTCAGTCCCGCCACCTTCACGGTATCGCGGCGCACCGTATCGCCTCCGATGAACGGATACAGCGTGGACTCGACGAACCAGTTCCGCAGGTTCGGAATGTAGTAAATACTGTCTACCGGTACCCCTTTCGTCGCCATCGTGTCACGTCCATAACCGGAAATCATGCCGAGCACCAGTTTCTTGATCTCGACGCCCTCTTCGCGCAGCATCGGTTCCAGTGCCTCGAAACGTCCGCCGTGGTGCAGCAGATCATCGACCAGAATGACCGGACGGTCAAAGGATTTGATCGCCTTGATCTGGCTTCGCAGCGGCGAATAGTACGGGAATGCCTCGATCGACTTCTCTTTCAGCTCCGGATCGTACACCTTATCCGTATGCAGCGTCTTGGTTACCGTATTCGGAATGACTTTTCCACGCAGGATCTTGCCGAACGGCACACACATCGCCTCGCCGAGGCGTCTCGGCGTCACCGGATCGCGCGGCACGCCATTTAACGCCGTGATCCGCTCGACCAGACGGTGGTAGATCACGCTTGCAGACATCAAGAGAACGAGCTGTCCCGGATAGAAGCGCGTCATCGCCATCTGCAGCTCCTGATGCGCCTTGTAGATCGCATTCAGGACACGCGGATTGCTGGAAAACGGCTCTTTTAACGTTGTCTCCAGGTTCTGTACCAATACGAGCGGCGCGTGCATATCGACCAGATAGAGCGGCGCGTCCTCCGGGGATTCCGGCGCTTTCACAAAGCCCTGGCGGACAACCGCCGACAGCACCCGCTCCGGGCAGTAACCGTCGGCCGGGAAGAACAGCGCATAGCCGCACTTGAATGCAAATGACCGCGCGATCGCCTCGGTCAAAAGCAGCTGTTCCGCGTCGTGGATCATCGGGTCGCGTTCCACATAGATACCGGAAATCAGAAGAATCTCGCCGTAGGTATGACGGCGCACCTGATCCGCCAGGCTAACCTGTCCCAACACGGCAAACAGCTCATCCGGAGCCAAATAACGCATCCGCGCCACGCCGACCAGACGGTTTTCCTGCACCGTATTTCGAAGCAGCAGCAGGCGGTCGCCCGACTCCTTCATCGAATTTAACAGGTTCTCACGGTCTTCCTCATCCCGCAGGACGAAGTTTGCAATCTCCGCCAGCAGCATTTCATCCGGCGTCTCCACTTCCTCGTAGGAAATCGCCCGCGCGCGGATATACGGTTTATATTCCGGCTCGCGCAGATACAGACCATTGTAATAGATATATTCCTGCACAGACGGGTCGATCAGGTTCGAAATGTCGCGGTTCATATCGACATTTTCACGGATTCTCGTCGAACTGATGTCCTCCAGATGCTCCGGAAGCTCCAGCTCCACGACCTTGCCGCTGATCTGGTCCATCATCTGGCGGTTGTATTTGTTGTCCGCTTTGACGTCGCCCACACGGCGGAACGCGATGTGGTTCATTGAATGAATCGAGTTTTTAACCGGTTTCTTCTTATAAGAAGAAGCATTGGCAATAACATCGCTGCCGACCACGATATACAGATCTTTTCCGGCAAATACTTCTTTCAGGCGTTTCAGATCCGCCGGGTTGGCGATATTGACCGGAATATCATCCGGGAAGAGGTTCACATGGAACTCATCTGCCACCGACATACTCACGATCTGGCGGCGGATCAGATGCGGCTGTGCCTTCTTCGACCATGAAAACTCATCGACCGCCAGGTATACCTCATAGCCGCGGTCGCGGATCTCACGGACAATCTCCTTGTGCGACAACGTAAACGGGTCAAACGTGCCCGGGAAAAATGCCACCTGGTTTCGTTCCTCAATCTCCAAGTTGCCCTCGGTCATATGGTACTGTGTGATAAACCGGTAAATATTGGAAAGGGAGGCCGCACGGTAAAATGCCGTCAGCTCATTTCCCTTATTCTCATTAAATAAGAAGAGAAGCTTGCGGAAGGACAGGGCGAAAAGTTCTTTTTTCTCCCGGCATTCCATCCAGGTTGATCCAAATACCGTCTGTCCCAGAACCAGCATCGCCTCCTGGCGCACCGATTCGCGGTAGTTTGCCAGTCCATTTAACAGGATACCGAGCAGACGGCCGCGCCGTTCCTCGCAGACCTCTTTTTCCTCCGAAAACCGCTCCGGATAGCAGGAATACCGTTCCAGCAGCACGCCGACCGTGTCGAGCGCCACGGAGACGATCTGATCGTTCGCATTTGCCATCATACCGTGCAGATAGGAAACGATCTCCTCCAACTGTTCCGGCGGCAGCCACAGCGCCGACTGTCCCAGATACTGCGGAATATACTTGGAAAATTCGTACTCGCCGACCTCCAGGCCCTTCATCAGCTCGACGACGATCTCATTTCTCTGATCCGGCGTCAGCAGTCCGATGATGCGGAGCAACGCGGTTCCGGCGTCATGGCGAACGATCACGTGCTCGCTGACCTTTACAAGGTTGGATAGATGTGCCGCAATATGCAGCATATGTTCCTGTTTTCCGTGTGCGATCTGATCGACGAGCAGCTTGATATTGGCCGATTTGATAACCCACGGCGTCGCCGTTTTCAGATTGTCCAGGAAAATGTCGGAGACCACATCGCGATCATATAACAGTTCCTGTTCCCGCTTCGTATCCAGTCCGAGATTATTTAACACACGGTATTTGAGGAAGGTCATCGTGATATTGTCCTCGACCTGCGCCGCCTGGACGCACTCGGCAATCAGGTGGCTGCACGGATGATCCGGCTGGTACGCGGTCAGAAGCTTAAACGCACGCCAGGACGCGATCCGCACCTCCGGCTCGCCGCTCTGCGATTCGGTCAGGGAAAATTTCGCGATTTTACCCAATTCTTCCTCATTTAACTTGTCAAACGGCATGAAATGCACCGTATCCAGAAGGGAAAATGCCTCGCCCGGCTCCAATTCATCCGCACGGTCATACCAGACCAGAAATGCCTCCAGAAATTCATGCAGATCGCCCGGCGTCGCATGATCGACCACCGACGCCAGCACATTTTTCAGGTGGTAGCGGATGCGCCGCTTCTGCTGCAGCATCAGCTTGTGATCCGGGCGAATGATCCTTTCCAGGTAGTCCTTCCAGATCTCCATCACGCGCTCCTCAGCGATATCCGGCATTCCCGCCGGGCGCTCCTTGCGGTAACCGGCGTTGAACTGGGCGATGACGTGTCCGAGCAGTCTCGCCGCCTGCGCGCGGATGTCGCCCTCGCGGTGCATCAGGAGTTCATATAAGAATCCAAGCGTCTGTTCCTTCTGCTTGTCGTTTGTGTATGTAAAGTATTCGCGGAAAATGTTTAAGTACGCGCGGACACTCTTCCAGTCTTTCTCGCTGCGCGCCGCCTCGAGGAGATTGCCAAACTGGCGCTCCGCCCCCATCTGGTGCATGACGCGGATATTGTGCTCGATACCCATGAAAATGAGGGACTGCACCGTCTGCTCTGCATTCCTCAGGGAAATATCCGGCAGCACCTCCGGCTTCTTCGGGTGTCCGTTTAAGTCTACATCCACACCGAGCGAACGCATATAATCCTCAAAATCATGCAGTTTAGAGTACACGAAGCGGTAACGGTTTAATTTGACCTCGTCCACGTTGTCGAGTTTCGAGAGAATGACGTTGAACGCCTCATCCAGATTGGAAATATAGGTGATCTCACGGCCATCCTCGCCACGGCTCTGTTTGACCCGGAAATCGGAATAAATCAGCACCAGGGACTCCACCGATAAGTTTTCCGGTTCCAGATCCCAGGTCGAATGGTTCGCCGCGATGTGGCCGATGTACTCCATCGAATGATTGTTGAACCACTGGTTCGTATAATAATAATGAAGATACGGAACGCGCTCATTCGGCTTGCAGCCAAATTTACCGAGGTCATGTCCCGCAGCCGCGCCCGACGTCAGCGTCAGATCGATCGGAACGCCCGCCGCGTAGAGGCCGCGCGCGACCGTCATCGCCACGTAATGCACGCCCGCGATGTGTTCCAGCGTCCGAAACGGCGTCACCTCCGCATTGAGGCGCATCATCTCATAGATGTATTCCTGCGCGAAAAATTTCTTGAAACGGCTATACTCGGCCGCACACTCAAAGCTGGCTGCCTCCTCGTCGTCCAGAAATGCGAAGTCCTCCATCGGCTTGAACGGCAGGACTTCCCGCTCGCGGTCAAACACGAATTTCAGCACCGCCAGATAGAACTCCGCCCCGGCGGTAAACGCGGCGTTTTCCTTCGTGAACTCCGCATCCGGGTAGAGAATATGGCACACATACTGGTAGGTAAACTTCATCCAGCCCTCTTCCGGCTCATGCCCCAGAAGACTCAACGGTTCCTCGCAGATCTCATAGATCGCGCGGCAGGAAATCCGCTTTTTGATCGGGAAAATATGGGCAAACTGTTCCTCCCAGTGATCCTTGTTCATGAGCATCATGACATTTTTCCGGCTCAGTCCCGACCGGTCTAAAAAGTCTTTTTCACAAAGGCGCTCGGTCAGTTCCGCAGCCGCCTGACGTACCTCTTTTTTACTCATCCGCATCCCTCGCATTCCCTGAATGTTCCATACGGTTCTCTGCCATGCAGACACCATCTGAATCATTGCAAATATTCGCTTCAATTTAAAATTTCATAATACTTGAATTATACCACCTGGAGGGGAAGTGCGCTATACAAAATGACGGATAATTGTGAGGTTTTTTCATAGAAATGCACAAAAAGACGCCCGCAAAAATGTAGATAGACAATCTATCTCCCATTTCTGCAAACGTCTTTCTTTTTACAAATCACTCGATCTATGACTGCTCTTCCGGAATCTCAATCCCCAGTTGTCTCGCCATCGCATTATCTCCCATTCCAAGCGCCATCCGCACCCACAAAATGTCCGTCCGGTGTCTCTTCATTGCGGTACATCGAGCCAAACGGGCGGCCTGCGCCCGGAAGGTAATTCCAAGTATGGCGATCGCTGTCATACTCCCAGGTCCTAGCTGGCGAATCTGGATTGAAATAGTACCATTTTCCATCTATCTTCTGCCAGTCGGTTACCATCTGCCCCATTCCATCCAAATAGTACTGGTAGCCATCGCCGTTGTCCATATGCCAGCCTGTTTTCCGTCCCTCATTTTCATCAATATAATACCAATAGCCAGCATTCCCTGATTCTTCATAAAACCATCCCAGTCGGGCATAGCTGTCTGCTCCAAAAACAAAGTCTTTTCCATTGATTTTTTCCCAATGGCAGATCTCTTTTGAGCTTCCAGCCGACGCCGCATTTCCATCGGCAGCCGCATCCCCCTCGCTTCCCTTGGCCCAGGTTCCATCTGCATAGAGAAGCCGCCAGCCGCGTTCATCCAACATCCAATGACTATATCCGTCACGGGCGCTGCTTCCCGTCTGACCGGTTAAGATTCCCAGCGACGGAGTCATGTAGCCTTTCTGATGATCCCGAATCGGGCGCTCACTGGTTCCGTTGGCAGAAGAATTCGAACGGCCACCGGAATCCCTGCCGCCGGAAGAACTTCCCGTGGAAGAAGACGTCCCCGTCGTTCCACCCGAACCATTGTTTCCGGTGTTTCCTCCCGTTGTCCCTCCGGAACTGCTATTTCCACTGTTTCCTCCCGTTGTCCCTCCGGAACCGCTATTTCCGCTGTTTCCTCCCGTTGTCCCTCCAGAACTGCTATTTCCGCTGTTTCCTCCCGTTGTCCCTCCAGAAGTGTTATTTCCGCTGTTTCCACTCTCCGATAACGGTTTTAAAAACAGATAATATCCCTCTGAATCTGCCGCAAAAGCAACGGTTCCACCGGCTGCCTGGGCATTGACCCTACTCAGCTCCCCGTCCGGCGTTAAAAACCAGAAAGCTTCTGCCTCATAACCATTCGGGACAGACAGGCTCATCCAGATTTCCCCGCTCAGGGTTTTAGGGCTGCTCTCCCCATAAAACGCCACATAATACGCATACGGCTCTTTTCCTTTCGCCCCCGTCTGTCCACTCACCCATTTGTACGCTTCTGTCTCCGTTTTTCCAACTGGAGTTACTAACAGGCGGGTTCCCCGGTCACTTGTATCCATTTCCAAGGCGGTCAGAGATTCGCCTCCCGGCAGGGAAATCCGTTTTTCCGTTCCTTGAAGAACGGTTGTATATACATTTTGGTACTGCCCCGCATAAGAGCCCTGGACAGCCGCGCTGTTTTCTGCATAAGCCGGTTCCGCGCCCGCAAACAGCAGAAGCAGTGTCGAAATACATATAATCCCCCCTGGCAGACGTTTCCGATGCTTTTTCTCTCTCTGTCTCATTTCACGCACTCCTTCCCCCTAGTAGGCAGGCCTCTCTGTTATCGTTATGGTTCCAATCTGTCCGCTCTTCTCCAGCCTGCCGCCGGTCAAGTGCATATACCAGCCGCCTGTCACTGCTGCCTTCGTTTTTTCTGCTGAATCAAGCCGCATTTCTCTCTCTTCTTGCGATGTGCTCTGAGGATCGCGTGTAAACTTTGTCCCTATATCCCAATGTCCAGATGATGGTCGAAACTGGATCTCCATCTTGATATCTGTATTGGAATGATTGACTACCTGAATCCGGTTTCCATCCGGGTTGGTAACGCCCCACCCCGTCGAATTTAAATCATATTCATACCGATGGGTGCTGGGGTTCCAGGTTCCTGTCCCCTCTTCCTGGTAAGTAAAATCCAGATCGCCCCAGATGATATCGAACGCCACTACCGTGCCATTGCTTGAGTTCTTCCCCGGCGTATATCTTCCTACTACTGTTTGGCTGGATGTATTGTTTCCCTCCACATTGGTAGTATTAACCGCCGCCTGTGCTGTCGTCGATGCAGCCAGAAGCAAAAATACACTCAACAGCCCTGCCCTGTAACCTATCTTGCTTTTCTTTTTTGTCTGTCTCATCTATCTCCCCCCTACTGTTCCACCTGTATCTGGATTGGAACTTCCGTATTGATCATCGCCCGCTCACCACTCTCCGGCTGATAATACGAAACCAGAAATGTCCCGTCATAGGTTCCCGGCTGCAGCATCGATGTATCCGGGACTTCCAGACTTGTCACCTGATTTCCCGGCTCCAAAAGCCCGGACTGTGCAATTACCACATCTTGTATCACAATCTGCACGACCATCGCCTGGTTTGACCGGGATGGATTGGCAAATAGTAACGCCGCCGTCTGGTTTTCCAGGCTGAGCGAAACCTCGGTTGAGTACATCAAGCTGACCGCCCCACCGCCCTCCGGCTGGGGCAGTTTTTCTTCTGTTTCCATTGTCTCCGCGTTTGCCTCCGTCTCCGGCGCATAGTCTGGAGCCAGAACCTTTTCCGGCTTCCGGACGCACAATGCCCAGAGCGCCACGCCAAGCGCCACAATGGTTATACAAATCAACACAGCCATCCGGTAGTTTTCCTTTTTTTGTTTCAACGTCTGTTCCCCCTTCATCTGATTCCCAGGAAGCATCACGATTTATCTTATACGCTCATTCTATCCCCTTGAAAACTATCTGGCTGAAATGAATTGTCACGATTCATCACATTCTGTGTCAATCCGGTGAACTGCTCGAACTGCTGATACGCACTGTCGCCGTCCCCAGTTTCACGCCATTCGTATCACTCAAAGCCTTCGGCGGCTGTTCGCTGGACAAGTTGAGGTAGACGGTTTGTTCCGCGTCCCCGACATGCAAGGTCTGACTGTTAATCGGCTCGCCTTTCCCCGCCTCATCCTTCGTAAAGTTCCCCGAAAGTCCATTTAACCACTGGGATAGATCAGAATCCTGCTTAACAGCCTCCGACGCCTCTTTCGTCGAAAAGCTATATTCCACCTGAACTTCGGTGTTACCCCCATTTTTAACTTTAATCCAATTTGAACTCACCGTAGGCTTCCAGCTTCCGCTTCGATACGTGTGGGTGGTCGTATCCCACGATCCATCCCAGTAAGTAAAATCCATTCTTTCGCCCCAGCTAATCTCAACATACACCTTCTCCGCCCCAGCAAGCGGTTCAGCATCCTCTTCTAACAGTGCAATTTCATTTTCCTCCTCCGGCGCAAGGAGCTTTGCCTCCATCGGTTCTGTCTCTTCCGGCAGAACCGTTATCTCAATCCGCGGCAGGAAACCTTCCTCCAGCTCATAACGGCTGTTTTTCAGTTCGGCGTCAAACACATAGACTCCCGGTGTCTTTCCGTCATATTTTGTTTTTTCACTGAATGTCTCATCGAGAACCCAGCGCACCTTGACTTCTTTCCAGTTTGAATCCGTCTGCGATGAATCGGATGACTGGCTGGAATCTATCTCCGACGGCGTCGCTATCTTCGCCGCCCCATCCGTCTCGTCTTTTCCAGATACTTCCTCCGAGACCACTTCCGCCTTGTCTGCTTTTTCCTGCGTCATCTCCGACGGCGTCGCCTTCTTCTCCCGTTCTTCCTTTTCTACGCCCGCCGTCTGTTCGTCCCCATCGTTTTCTTCCGCTTCCTCTTTTGTTACCAACACTTTCAGCTTGTCCGGCAGGTTCAAATCCCGGTATTTGGTTCCATACGCCACTTCCTGATACAACACGCTTTCCGGCAGCTCTCTGACCTCCTCGATCCGGTAAACCGAGCTTCCCGCCATCGCCTGCGGCTGCCATCCCCACGTATTCCATATAAACAGTGACGCCATCGCGCCTGCCAAGAGCCGCTTCTTGTTCTTTTTCATCACTTTTCCCCCCGTTCACGTTCATGATGAGCCTGAAACCGATGCCCCCGCTTTTCCAAGCACAGGATTACCGGCATTCCGGGCGTATCTTTGCCGACCGATTGACAGAATCTTTCTGCTTTTAACGCCCATTTTCCAAACTGTTACTTACATTATATAATATAGCATAAGCAATCCAATCTGAAAAGCACCTCGACGCAAACGGTCAAACTTCAACAAATTTGGTTCTATCCAAACTTCCAGCGTTGCCTTTCTATAAATATTATATTGTATTATCTCCCATCCCAGACGCCATTCTCATCCACATAGTAACCGTCCGGCGTCCTACGTGCGACATATAAAATACCTTTCAATCCGTCTGATGTCGGGTGGAAATAGTACCATTTTTCATCAATCAGAACCCAGTCGGTCCGCATACCGTACTCCAGATCCGCGTAGAACCAACCTCCGTAATCTTCATCCTGCATCCATCCAGTCTTGATGTAACCATTCTCGTCGAACGCCCACCAGTTACCGTTAATCTGCTCCCATGCATATGCAATGCCCGACTCGCCCCGTTTTTCTGCTTTCGGGTAGCTGTTGTCCGCGAAACGGAGCCACCAGCCGTGTTCATCCTGCATCCAATGGCTGTAACCGTCGTTGGCAGTGCTGTTAGATGCACCGGTCAGGATGCCCTTGTCACTGCTTACCGTTCCTTTTACCGAATCATTTCTGGTCGTACCTGATGTTGTGGTTCGGTTGGCAGAAGAGTCGCTGGAAGAACCTCGGTTGCTACTGCTACTGCTGCTATGATTGCTATTGTTGTTCCTCTCGCTTTCCTTTTTAATCCCCGGCGTCATAAATTTCAGCTCGGTTGCCGGACCTACATGAGACGTCTCGGTTTCCTTCATGCGGATGAATGCTGCATACGCCGTGTTCGGCTGACAGTCCGTCTTCTGGTTGTTATCAGACCAGTTCAGACCGTCAAAACTGTACTCAGCGCCATCCACCGCCTGAATCATCGCCGTAAATGTCCGGTTATCCGGATTCTGGCTGAATGACACGTTGCTGGATACGGCGTCCTGATGTGTCTTCGGATCCAGAATCTCAAATGTGCCGCTGATGCTTCCAATGTAGTTGCCGTTCTCCTTTGCCTGAATCAGGACATTCGCGGTGCCAATCGCCGTGTTATCCGTATATGTAATCTCATACTCAGACGGCTCCACGACCGTTCCGTTTAACTCCACCCAAACCATACTGGCGTCCGGTTCTACCGCAGCACCCTGGTATACATACGTTCCATAGACGGTCACTTTGGCATCCTTCAAATCTGGTCGGATGATATTATAATAGGCATTGTTCGTTCCTTTATAATTTCCCTGACCGCTGATCGCGATCTCATAATTTTTTCCCGGATAAATGGACTCCGGCATCGAAACCGTATAATCTTCCCCCCGAATCAATTCCTCATTTCTGGAGTGATCCATTACCTTGATGGTCGGATGCTTCTCTGTGGCATCATACGGTAAATCCGTCTCGGCCAGAAGTATTTCGATCTCGTCGCCTGCAATCGATTTTTCTGTGATTGTGAAATCCGTTTCCGCTGAACCGTACAGATTATCCCTATCCTTTTTGCATACCACGACTACTCTATATTTCCCTGCTTCTTTTGGCGTTCCATCACCGCCTTCCCGCCGCTCACGCTGATAAGTGACTTCATATTCTGTTTCTGGAAGATCTACTCCATTTAACGTTACTTTTTCCACCAATGGTTTTTGCTCTTCTCCTGTATACACGCTTGTTTCTGAACTAAGCGTAACACTGGCGTCCGCTAAATTCCCCGGCAAAATTGTAACATGAAACGTTCCGATTTCATCCTCATAGTTTGTAAGACTCGCTCTATAATACACGACATAATTACCGCGATTCGTAAATGCTGGTACTGATTCGCTAAACTCAGACGACGGATCATCTGATAATGCATATGTAAATTTTACTGTGCCGCCGCCATACGGTGCTTCCGCATGCGTTTCTACGTCAGCCGTCTGCTCCGTTCCATTGTAATACAATTCTCCCTTCTGCTGAACCGATACATTTTCTAACGTTGCTTTTTCAATCGTGCCGTAAGCAGTCGCTGTCGTTTCATTGAGTGTATAATTTCCCTTGTCATTTCCACTTGTGATCGAAATTTTCCTTGCCGTTATCATCTTATGGTCGCCAGCATTTGGATCTTCATATGAAATAAAAGTTGCCGATGCTTCGATGCCTTCTACTGAGCTGCTGCCATCCATTAAAATAATTTTCACATCGTCATTCACATTTACCGAACCATTATAAGTTTTCGTTAATGTACCGGTAATCGACGGAGTCAGCACTTTCGGAACAATCTCAAAGGTATCCCCAGTAACAGTACCGATAAAATTATTATTTTCTGAATCAACTGCGGTCAGAATTACCCTGTAAGTTCCAACATTTACACACTCCGCACAAGCAATCCAGCTTCCATTTTCCTGTTTCTCATAACTTACCGTATAAGCATCCGATGGTATGAGCGTTCCATTTGGAATTTTAGCCGTTACTGTCGGAACTTGACTTTCTCTATTGTATGTAAACTCATTTTTATCAAGCGTTACCTCTGCACCATTCAAATTAAATGGAGCAATTTGAACCGCTCCTGACGCATCAAAGGTCTGAGTCTGGTAATTTTTACTTGAAATTTCAACCCGATAGGCTGCACCGGAATCTGCGCGGTCTTTTACTTTCGGCAGCTCCTCATGAAAGTTCCCGGCAGCTCCATTCTCTACCTTCGCATATTTGATACTCATATCATCTACGCCTGAAGGCTGTTTTCCGCCTACTTTTACTTCTACTGCATCATGTTCAAAACCATCATAGGTACCAATGTATGGGGTAACCGAAACATCTGTCAAGGTTCCCTGTTCAATCGTCAATTCTACCTCCGTCTCTGCAGATTGATAGAATCCAGTGGGTGCCGAACTAACTTTCAGCTTAACACGTCCTACTGATTTTGCAACGAGCTTTCCTTCGAGCAATTCTGCATAGCTGCTGCCCTCTACCATTTCATAGCTTAAAGCCCCACATTCGGCAGGAGGATTAAAATACAGGTTTGGAGCAGCCGTCTCGCCCACTTTGAGACTTTTTTCAGCATTACTTACCGCAATGCTTAAAGGCAGCTTTTTACCATCCGCAAGACTCCCCGTTCCAGTCAGGGAGCCACCCTCTTTTTCAAATGTACCGTCGCCTCTAAGGACTCCCTGATTTAATTGCAGCTCTCCACTCTTCAAAATAACTTTACTACTAGATTGGTAAGCGAGAAGGTCACCATTTACAGTCATTTTAGCGCCCGCTCCGTTAATCTCAATTTTGTTATTTCCATTTGCTTCCAGTACCATTCCGTTACAAGTGACACTTCCCCCCGTTATATTCAATGTCGAACCTTCATCTTGATGGTAAGCATTTGTATCTCCGGTAGTAATTACCTGACCGCCTGATACATGAATGTTTGTATCCGTTCCAACGGATAGACCATAGTCACCTCCGCTAATATTAATCGTTCCACTTTCGATCGTCAGGCGACCTGTATTACTAATATACAATCCGGCATCTCTCGGATCTCCTTTGTTTGTTGAAACCGCCTCTATCGTTCCCGTTCCCCGCATTGTTAATGAAGTACCTGTACCAATTACTAAACCGCTGTCTGTTCCTCGCATCGTAAGATTTCCAGCACCCTCAAAAGCAACACTCGTAACCTTACTTGCTATCTGAATCCCTTTCTCCCTACCCATTAAAGTATTATTACCTTGTAGTACAACGGTCCAAGTGCCCTCATTAATATCAATCCTATCAGCATTGATCCCCTTCAGTGTTAATCGATAGTTATCCTCACTCAATTTTTCTATTGTATAACCATCTCCCGTGTATTTATTATTTGTAAGTGGAAAATCATTTTCAAATGATTGTCCTTTCGGGTATATTGCCAAAACTCCGCCTAAACTTTCTAACGGCATCACCCCCGGCTCCTCCAGCACCACTTTTACCTGCAGCGCCTTGGCATCCGCATCCAGCTCATAGTCTTCCGGCAGTTCTGCCTGAAACAGGAATTCGCCCTCGGTTGGATATTTTCCTTCTTCGTCCTCTTTATATTCATCACAGGTCCAGCCGGACAGCGAAATCTCCTTCTCCACGGTTTCGTTCTCTTCGCTCACTTTTGCAAAGATACTTTCCGGCAGCATGGAAACAATCTCTTCAAATGATATCTGATCTTTTTCTGTCACTGCAAGCTGCAATTCTCCTTCAATCAGCGCTTCCTGCACATCGTTCCACTTCCAGGACAGAATCTGCGGCGATTTTTCCTCTGGAAGAACCGTCACCTCAATGCGCGGCAAAAAGCCCGTGTCCAGTTCATAGCGGCTGTTTTTCAACTCCGCATCAAACACATAGACCCCCCGGTGTTTTCCCATCATACTTTTCTTTCTCGCTGAACGTCTCGTCAAGAACCCAGCGGACTTTGACTTCTTTCCAGTTTTTATCGTTTTTCGTCCCGTCTGCATCGGATGGGGATGCTTTCTGCGCAGTGTCATCCATCTCAGACGGGGACGCTTTCTGCACCTTCTCATTCCCTTGAGAAGAAATGCCTTCCTGAACTGTTTCGTTCCCTTCAGCCAAAGAAACGGACTGCGAGGTTCCGCCTGCCTCTAAAATCTGCGACGGCGTAGCCATCTTTTCTTCACTGTCTTTATCCTCCGCATCTTCCGTCCACACGCGCATACTCAGCTTGTCCGGCAGCTCCAGAGCTTTATATTTCGTCCCATACGGCACTTCCTGATACAGAATTTCTTCTGGAAGTTCTTTGACCTCCTCGATCAGATAGATCCTGCTGCCTGCCAGGGCGCGCGGCTGCCATTCACACGTATTCCAAACCAATATCGACGCCAATGTGGCCGCCAGGATGCGTTTATACGTCTTTTTCATCATCTTCCCCACCTCTCCCATATATTTCAAAGTCGTTTTTTTTATGAACACAATTTCAGATTATTTCATATCCAATATTTCCCTGAGATCACAAAATGTCCTACTTGGTACCTCTCTACTCTAAAGATACCAAATAGAACATTTCATGAAAACCACTTCGACGCAAACGGTCAAACCTCGACCTAAATGGTCATTTTACTGTCTGTCTCTCCCGTCCCAAACACCATTTTCATCGACATAGTAGCCGTCCGGTGTCTTTCGTCCGGCATACATGAGTCCTTTCATGCCGTCTGAGGTTGAGTGGAAATAGTACCATTTTCCATCAATCAGAACCCAGCCGGTCTGCATACCGCGTTCTGGATCAAGGTAGAACCAGCCGCCGTAATCTTCGTCGCGCATCCAGCCGGTCTTGATATAGCCATTCTCATCAAATGCCCACCAGTTTCCGTTGATCTGTTCCCACGCATAGGCAATGCCGTCTGTGCCGCGCACCTCTGCCTTCGGGTAGCTATTGTCCGCGAAACGAAGCCACCAGCCGTGTTCATCCTGCATCCAGTGGCTGTAGCCGTCATTCGCGGTGCTGTTGGAAGAACCGGTCAGGATGCCCTGCTC
>JBNMLY010000016.1:0-33161 GCA_050875065.1 Otoolea sp.
CCTCAGAAATTTGGGCACAACTGACAAAAAATCATCTCACAAAATCGAGCACAGAAAGATTCCAAGAGTACATAAATTAGAAAGAGAGGAACCATCGATATGCGGAATCAGAGAAAAAATGGACGACCAAACGCAGCCGTGCGCCTGGCTGGTCTTTTTCTGGTGCTATTCTGCGTGGCGGCGGTTCTGATTCCGGCGAAAACGCTGTTTACGGGAAATGGTTTTTTCGCAGATTACATTCATTTCACAGAATCAAAGAAAATGTATATAGAGATTGCCATCCTGGCAGTCTTGATCTTTGGCGGCCTGGCGTTTTTAAAACGCGGACGCAGCCGTCTGCGCTGGCTGGCAGCGATTGTGCTGGTATTCGCCTGGATCCATGTGGTGTTTCTGCCGATGGTGGTGTCGGCGGCGTATCTGATTAGCTTGCTGGCGATCGGACGGTTTCTGAGAAAACAAGTGTTTTTCCGGGGGCGTATCTGGGAGATAAATGAGAAATGGCGAGCGCGTCGGAAATGGGAGAAAGAGGAAGAACAAAAGCATTGGAAGCGACAGAACTATCAGAATCATCAGAACCATCAGGATCAGGATGGGGAAGCCAGTGATTGGACGGAATATTTTGCCGTTTATGTGGACTTCTTGTTTGGGGCTTCTTTTGCAATCGTTGTGTATTGCCTGCTTTCCGTCTTTGGCATTGGAAAAATCACCTGGATGCGCCTTATCGTCTATGCTCTGGGTGCGGCGGCGCTGGGATTTGATTTTTCATCGATTTCCCGTCTGTGTATCATGGGATGGCAGAAGTTGTCCTGGATGCTGGATGGCAGGGATAAAGTGTCGGTTCATGTGATTGAGACAGAGGGGCTGGCTAGCAGCGGGACATCGCAGGAAATACCGCTTCGGGCGCGGTGCGCGTGGACGCTGGCGGCTGGCTGGTGTGTCCTGATGATTCTGATTCAGGTGGGGCGGCTGAATATCGCCCTTGATATCGACACCCTCTGGTATGGCGTGCGTTCCCAGTATATCGTGGCAGGCGGCACCGGCCTGTATGAGAATCCGGGGCTGGTCGGCATGGTCTATGTCTATTCGAAGGGCTTTGAAGTGCTGACCCTGCCGCTCTGCGACCTGGCAAGCCACAGTTACCTGACGTTCTTTAACCTCTGGCTGTCGGTTCTGGGAATTGGGGCGATGGTCTGGAATGCGGGACTGCTGACGCTCAGGCAGACGCGGAGAGCGGAAAGCCGGAAGCCACAGGAGTTGAAAGAGAAGAAAGCACTCGGTTCGGGCGTACTGCCGGGCATCATGGCGGCCGTTCTCACGGTTTCGGTGCCGGGTATCATGAATATGGCGCTCACGGCCAAGGCGGATTTGATCACATGGCTCTTGCAGCTTATAATGCTTGGATGTTTCTTTCAGTATATTCATGTGTATGAAAGTCAGAAAAAATGGGCAGAAGACCAGACACAGACAGGTGGACAGAATAGACAAGCGGGTATACGAAAAAAAGGGCGGCAGGAAGTGTGTAGAGAAAGAAATGTGTCAGATAGCTGGATGCTTCTTTCAGGGGCAGCTGGCTCGTATCTTCTTTCCCTCACGATGAAACCGACTTCGCTGATCTTCTCCACGGCCGTATTCGGCATGATGGGGCTGTATCTGTTGTGGTTCTGGTTTCATGAGCGGGAAGCAGCTGCCGACCTATTTCGCCGTATGGCCCGCCTGATTGGCTCATTATGTCTCCCATCTGCAGCGCTGGCTGGCATCTGGGCGCGGACGATGAAAATCACGGGAATGCCGGTCACATCGGTGTTTACCTCCATCTTCGCACTCTTCGGGTTTAAGATGAAATATCCGTTTGCCATATCGGAGCTGCCGCAGAATTATCAGGAGGAGTCGAACCTTCATGTGCTGGTAAGGCGCCTTTGGCAGATGCTCATGCAGCCACAGGGCGAGGATATGGGGCATGTGATTCTGGCGTGGGGAACCTCGCTGATGGCGGTGCTGATTGTGCTGCTGGTGCTGTATGTGATTTTGTCAGGTCTTGAGAAATATTCAAGAATGCATGGATCACAAGAGGGACAGATGGCGATTCAGGAGTGCCAAAATGGAAATGCGGCACAGGTGATTTTCTTTCCATTTGTGGCGGTTAGCCTTATCAGCCTGACAATGCTCTACCAGATCGATGGAAATTATTTCATGCTTCTGTATTCCATGCTGATTCTGGGCGCGTGTCGTGCGATGGCTTATTTTAAGAAAATCGGATTTGCTCCGACCGTGTCGAAATGCCTTGCCCCGCTGTTAGGATTCAATCTGGTTATCATGGCGAGCAGCAGCTGGGCGTGGACAGCTGGATTTTCGGAGATTCATCTCATCAATAAGGGGCGTGTCAACCATCGGGCGCAGGAGCAGGTGCGGATGGAGGAAAAAGGAAATACGCAGATCTGGCAGGAGGTCGCGCAGAACCCGGAGAACCGGGTGATTGCATTTGGAACACATCCATTTTGTCTGCAGTTTCCATGCAATGTGGAATGCTACAAGGACATTACATCGCCGTGGGGCAATGTCGAGCTGGTCAACTCACCGGAGGCATTTGAGACATATATGGCGTATGCAAAGACGGATTATGTCTACGCGGAAGCGGGCTATCTGGGGCCGGGAAGCTGGGAGTGGAGTCTGGATCTTCTGCGGGATCTGATTCGGAGAGGCAGCCTGACCGACTTATTTTTTGAAAATGGAAATATGCTTGCGCGGGTTTCTGATACGGCATTGCCGGAGGAAGAGGCGCAGAAAAATTTGGAATTGTTTGAGCGGGAATATTTATTTTATGTTCCGGAAGCTCAATAGATAGAAAGGTTCGGGTTATCTATACAAACGAGATAGTTAAGACTTTAGATGAAACTTTTGAAAACCGAATCTTTTACCGGACTCAAAGTGAGAAACCGAATGTTTAATTGCTTTGAGTACCTGACAGGAGGAAACAAAAACAATGAAGGAATATGAGTACTTAGACGAGCTGGTAAGCCGCTATCCGGTTCTTATGCCAGTGAAGGCGGAGATCCGAGTTGCCTATGAGACACTGAAGGAGTGCTACGAGCATGGCGGAAAGCTTTTGATCGCCGGAAACGGCGGAAGCTGTGCGGATTCGGAGCACATCGTGGGCGAATTGATGAAAGGGTTTGTGAAGAAACGCCAGGTTTCTGCGGAGATAGAGGCGGCGCTGAAAAC
This sequence comes from Otoolea sp., assembly GCA_050875065.1. Taxonomy (GTDB): domain Bacteria; phylum Bacillota; class Clostridia; order Lachnospirales; family Lachnospiraceae; genus Otoolea. The sequence goes on from JBNMLY010000016.1 coordinate 3,220, forward strand.
AGTAGATCCTCAGATGGGCGCAGAGCTTTCTGAAAAATTGCAGCAGGGACTTCCGGCGATCGCGCTGACCGGCCATGCGGGGCTGACGACCGCTTTTATGAATGACGTGGACGGCAGCATGACCTACGCCGAGCAGGTACTTGGATACGGCAGAGAGGGCGATGTGTTCCTTGGAATTTCAACTTCAGGAAATTCAAAAAATGTTCTGTATGCAGCTGTGACAGCAAAGGCCAAGGGGCTTAAAGTCATCGGACTTCTGGGACGTGACGGTGGACGCATCCGTGAATACTGCGATACCGCAGTCGTTGTGCCGGAGCAGGAAACCTTTAAGATTCAGGAGCTGCATCTTCCGGTTTATCATGCTATCTGTCTGATGTTGGAGGAATATTTCTTTTAGGATATATTTCTGCCAATACGGTTTGAATTTGTTTCATGAAAAGGAAGGATTACGAGGGAAAAAGTATGTTACTTGGAAACAGGTCAGCGGACAGAATGCCGAAATGGAGAGTCAGCACCCGGAGTTTTGTGGTGCTGCTTGTCTATACGCTTTTTATCTGGTGGCTGGAAGTGCTGGATCTTCTGGCGTGGCTGTTGCACCTGCCGCAGGGAACGATAGTATCGCGGGTGGCAGCGTTGCTTTTGTGCGGCGCGGTCATGGCAGCAGCGGGAAAGTTTGAATGGGAACGGACGGGAGTCAGCCCGGTTTTTATAGCAGGCAGCCTGTTTATTCTGGTCTTTTTTACAGTCAAGGGATTTGCTCCGGATCAGAGTTACGATACGCAGAACTATCATCTTCTGTCGCAGATTCCCGGTTTTGTGGACAACCTTCACTACCATGTGATACCGGGACGGTTCCAGATGTTCGGCTTCCGGCTGGGCGACCGGATGTTTTACCCGTTCCGGGCGCTTCTGGGGCTTCGGATGGGGACACTGTTAAATGCACTGGCGATGCTTGTGATTTACCGGCAGCTAACCGTGTTCCTGAGCATGACAGCAATGGCGGCAGAACGGCTGGAAAGAAATCAGACAGAACTCTGGATATCAAAGGTGGCAGAAAAAACGGCGGAGAAAGAAATTCAGCCGCATTCGTCACATTCAAAGCAGAAAAGAAAATGCAACTGGTTGAAACACCTTGCTCCGGTGCTGGCATTTCTGATTGTCAGCCGTCTTGAACTGATTCAGGAGGGCGGCAGCTACATGGTCGAGCTTCTGGCGCTCCCGTTTCTGCTGGAAATGGTATTTTTGCTTGTGCGTGAACTGGATGAAGCGAAACGGGGGCGAGAGGCGGTTTTATTCTGCCTGTTTGGCGGGATTTTGTTCTGTCTCAAGATGACGAATATTGTGTACTTGGTGCCGCTGGTGCTTCTGTATCTGTGGAAAATCCGGAAATATCTGACGCCGAAGCTGTTTCTGGGGTGTCTGGTAACGGGGGTGATTCCCGTCAGCGTCTATTTGATTTATAATGGGATAGCAATGAAAAATCCCGTGTATCCTTATTATAACAGCGTGTTTCATTCGCCATATTTTGGGAAATCGGACTTCAAGGATCTGAGATGGGGGCCGGGGAATATCAAAGAATACCTTTTGTGGGGCTATTCGATGATACGGTATCCAGATTATCGCCTGAGCGAGATTCCGGCGAAGAATAATCTCGATTTGGCGCTGATGTATCTGGGAGCGGCGGGAGCCGGGCTCTACTGGATTTGGAGGTGGTTTGGCAGCAGGGCGGAACAAAGAGAAAAATCGGAGAATCTGCGGAAAGAAGGACGAGACAATCCCTTAATTAAAAAAGGAACTTTAGAAGGAACCTTATTTCTGTTGTATGTCGCATCCTTCATCCTCTGGGCGGCGACGACGGGGCACAGCCGCTATTTTATGGGTGGGCTGCTGTTTGCCGGAATGCTTTGCGGATGTTTGGCGCTGCGGGGAATACGTTCCATTTTTCTTGAGCTGGAAGAACGAAAACAGCAAAGAAATTGCCTGAACGAGCAGGCGTTTCATGGAGCGGATCTAACAAAGAATGTAAAATCAGAGGAAAGCAAGAAACGGAAACAGAGCTTGTCCAGTCTGACAGGCGGCGTTGTATTTGCCGGAATGTTTATCCTGGTCTATGCTGGACGTGCCTGCGATGCTTACACTTCTGTCTGGAACGGCGATGAATGGGCGATGCGGGCGGTAAGCCGTGAGAGTATTTGCCGCAACCTGCCGTATGTATTTCGCGATCATCAGCTATTTACAGAGGAAGAACGTTCGAAGATTGACCGCATTTTCCTGACCTGGGCGGACTTGGGAAGTTATGCGCGGCTGGTGGGCGAGAATGTGCCGGTCTGGAACCGGTATTCGATTGTCAATGAACTGTCGGATCAGAAAGACGTCTATATCGATGAGATGGAGGCGGCGATGGAGGCAGGTGAGGGCGTCTATGACATGATTCCTCAGGGATTTGAGACGCTGGAAGGGTATCTGGAATGGATGAATGAGGCGGGATGGTATGTGAATGATATGGAGTATCAGGAAACGATCCTGCAGGGCATCCAGTCTTTTACGCTGGCAGGGCTTGAGATGGCGCACGGACGCGAAAACAGCTGGTATCGTACGCAGAGCACGCCGATGGATGTGCCGGAAGCAGAAAAAAAAGCGTCGGAATGGATCTGGGAGAACGTCGATGAAGAGGATCATCCAACGGTTCGGGCAATTTGCGCGGATCCAGACTACTGGATCTTAAAGCAGCCTTTTGAAGTGGAGATTCGTGCTTCCGATGGGATAAACAGCCGGACGGCAGCCGTGATCCAGGTAGGACAGAAAGAATATGAACCTATGGAAATACAGATGGATTTGACGGGGCTTAAAGGGAAGATTCAGTTAGAACTTATCAGTACAGCCGAAGGAAAACGGGCGGTCGTGATAAATCCTGAATGGTCCGTCGGGATGACGGAAGAATGAGAATGGGAGGAGACAAATGGACAAGATAGCGGTATTAATTCCGTGTTATAATGAAAGCCAGACAATCGCCAAGGTGGTAAAGGATTACCGCGAGGCATTGCCGGAGGCGACGATCTATGTATACGACAATAACTCGTCGGATCACACCGATGAGATTGCCAGGGAGGCGGGCGCGGTTGTGCGCTATGAGTATCAGCAGGGAAAAGGAAATGTCATCCGCAGTATGTTCCGTGACATTGATGCAGAGTGCTATGTCATGACGGACGGCGATGACACCTATCCGGCAGAGGATGCCAGAAAGCTGGCGGATCAGATCTTGCAGGGAAAAGCGGACATGGTTATCGGCGATCGCCTTTCTTCGACGTATTTTACTGAAAATAAACGCCCGTTCCATAATACGGGAAATCGTTTGGTTAGAGGGCTTATCAACCTGATTTTCAAGAGCAATATCAAGGATATCATGACGGGGGCGCGTGCGTTTAATTATGAATTTGTCAAGAGTTTCCCGATTCTTTCGACCGGATTTGAGATCGAGACGGAGATGAGCATCCATGCGCTGGATAAAAACTTTAAGCTGGTGGAGATCCCGGTTGGATACCGCGATCGTCCGGAGGGAAGTGTATCGAAGTTAAATACATTTTCCGATGGATTTAAGGTACTCCGCACGATCGCGAGACTCTTTCGTGATTACAAGCCGTTTGCGTTCTTTGGATGGCTGGGACTTATTTGTTTTGCGATCGCGACTGCCTTTTTTGCACCGGTGCTCGGTGGGTATTTGGCGACCGGCATGGTGCCGAAGTTCCCGACCTTGATCGCGTGTTCCGGGCTTTATGTGATTTCGTTCCTTTTGTGGATCAGCGGTGTGATTCTGGAGGTTATCACGAAGAAACACCGTCAGTTATTTGAACTTTATTTAAATCAGCTGAGTATTTTAAAGAGGAGAAACGGATGAAACGCCGATTAGGGTTAGGGCTTCCGGTGATTCTGGGGACTCTGTTTTATATCTGGTATATTTTTCATGCTTCAGACAATGTGGCGTATTCGGATTATATTCGGCTCATCAATTCGTATCTGCCGGATGTGGCGAACCCGGCGAAATTCTTTGTGCCGGATATCCTGACACGCGTTCCGATCACGTATCTGGGACGCATCATCAATGTGAAACTATTTGGCTACAACACGTATTTTGACATGATTCTGGGTGTTTTGAGCCTGGGTGTGGGCGCGGCGGTGCTGGCGCTCTACACAGAGCGCAATCGGACAGTTGGATATATTTCTTTTCTATTGATTCAGTTTGTGTATTTCAGCCTGAATAAATGGGAAATGATGACAAATGGAACCGGCTGGGTCTGCACACTGTCGATTTCTGGCTTTTTGTTCCACTTTGCCGTGCTCGACCATGCGGCGGCGACCCGGTGCCGGGAGAAAGCTGACCGGGTGCTTCTGGCGGTTCTGCCGATACTTCTGGTCGTGCTGGTGGCGGGGCCGTACAGCGGCGGTTATGCGGTAATTTTGATGCTGGCATACGGCGCGCTGTGGCTGGCGGAGCGGCGTACAAACACAGAGCAGGATGCTGAAACGAAAGGCGAAGCCACGGCAGAATCCATCAGTGGTCCCGTGTGCGAGGACAGCGACGCAGGCAGGCGGTGCCGGAGAACCTGGTGTATCGGGGCATTGACAACGGTTCTTGCGATGGTATTATATCTCTGGAGCAATTCTCAGGCGGTTTATGTGCACCGTGGGGCAGTGACCGATGTTTCGATCACTCAGGAATTTGCCGCCCAGCCGATCTTTTTTCTGCGGTTTCTGCTGAAAGCGGTGGCATCGTCGGTGATCGGTGTGGCGCAGATTCAGGAGCTGGAGGCAGGAAGCGCCTGGTTTGTCCGCCTGCATTTGGTATACCTGCTGGGGGCTGCCGTGTTTGCGGCTTATCTGCTGGCGTTGTATCTGAATGTGCGTTTTCAGCTTTATAAGAAAACGATCTTTCCATTGCTGCTGGTGCTGAGCGGCGGCTGCAACCACCTTCTGATTCTGGCGGCGCGCTGGATCTTCCTCAAGGATGAGTACGGAATGTCCTCCCGCTATGAGATACAGTATCAGATGGGGATCATAGGAATTTTGCTTACCTTTGCACTGGTCTGGTCGGCGGGCCGGAAGAAGCAGGAAATGGAGCAGAATGAGGAGCAGGCACGGATGCCGGAAAAACAGGCAGGTCGTACACTCATAAATCTTTGTATGCTGGCGTTTGCAGGGCTGACCTTGTTTGGAAATGTCTGGACAACCCGGGCGGAGATTCGGACGGCGCCGTACCGGAAAGCATATTTACAGGTTTCGAGGGAGCTGGGGCTGAATTACCGGACGGCGAGCGATGAGGATCTGGAAACGTACCTGCACAACGACCCGGACGCGGTGCGGGAAGCGATGAGAATTTTGGAAGAAAACCATTTGAATATATTTCGATAAAAACTTAATTCGATAAAACGTCTGGCGGTTCATTGGAAATGAATGAGCCAGCGAGCTGGCGGAAATCTTTGAACACAAATATCGGAAGATAAATTTGAGTTTGAGTGAGGATTGAGGGACAGGAGGAGAAGCGCAATGAAAGTTGTAATATTAGCGGGTGGATTCGGCACACGAATCAGCGAAGAGAGCCATTTAAAACCAAAGCCAATGATCGAGATCGGGGAACAGCCCATTCTCTGGCATATCATGAAGCATTACTCCCAGTATGGATTCAATGATTTTGTGATCTGCCTGGGCTATAAACAGTATGTGGTAAAGGAGTATTTTGCAGACTATTTCCTGCATACGTCGGATGTGACCTTCGATCTGGCGAAGAACGAGATGCAGGTGCACAATAACTATTCCGAGCCGTGGCGCGTGACGCTGGTCGATACGGGACTTCACACGATGACAGGCGGCCGTATCAAACGGATCCGCGATTACATCGGGGATGAGACCTTTATGCTGACCTACGGCGACGGGGTTTCCAATGTCGATCTGGACGCGCTGGTGGCATTCCACAAGCAGCACGGCAAGATCGCGACGCTGACCGGCGTCAACATCGGACAGCGCTTCGGCGTCATGGATGTGGACAGCGACGGACACATCCGCGAGTTCCGCGAGAAGAACGACGATGACGGCAAGATCGTCAACGGCGGTTTTATGGTGCTGGAACCGGGCGTCTTTGACTATATTGAGGGCGACGATACCGTATTTGAGAAAGCACCATTGGAGCAGCTTGCCAAGGACGGACAGCTCATGGTATACCGCCACGATGGTTTCTGGAAATGCATGGACACCCAGCGCGACAAGATGCAGCTGGAAAAAATGTGGCAGGAAGGCAATGCGCCTTGGAAGCTGTGGAAGTAGTGAATTTTCCGATTTGGAATGTGAAGCATCGGCAAAATTCGTTACTGTTCGTACGATGTGTGGGCAGTAATAAGGAATAGACTGTAAGGGAAAATTCAAGGAATAGACACAAATCCTGAAATAAAGTATGCTATAATAAGAACACTTAACGAGGTATTTTCGAGTTTAGTGCGAGTCATACCTAAATCCTTAATGAAGCAGAGCCAAAGGCGATAGCTGAATTTAATATTTATGGTACAATAAAAAGAGGAAAACCATGGAACTTCTTGATTTTTATAAAGGAAAACGGGTCCTTGTGACGGGCGATACCGGCTTTAAGGGAAGCTGGCTGGTCCGCATCCTGCATCTGGCGGGGGCGCAGGTGACCGGATATGCGCTGAAAGCACCGACGAATCCGTCGATGTTTGAGATCCTGCGTCTGGGTGAGACGATTCATCATGTAGATGGGGATGTGCGCGATTTTGTCCATTTAAAACAGGTCTTTGATGAGACGAAGCCGGAGATCGTGTTGCATCTGGCGGCACAGCCGATCGTGCGCGAATCGTACCGGGATCCGGTCGGCACTTATGCGACGAATGTTATGGGTACGGTTCATGTGCTGGAATGTGCCAGACAGTGTGAGTCGGTCCGTTCGCTCGTCAACGTCACGACGGACAAGGTCTATGAAAATAAGGAATGGGAGTATGGCTATCGTGAAAACGATCCGCTGGACGGCTATGATCCATATTCCAACAGTAAATCGTGTTCGGAGCTGGTGACACACAGCTATAAACAGTCCTTTTTTACGGATGGACGCTGCGTCATCTCGACCTGCCGGGCCGGCAATGTGATCGGCGGCGGCGATTTTGCGGCTGACCGGATTGTGCCGGACTGTGTGCGCGCAGCACAAAAGAACGAGCCGATCATCGTGCGTAACCCGCATTCGACGCGTCCGTTCCAGCACGTGTTAGAGCCATTATTTTTGTATCTGACAGTGGCAAAAGCACAGTGGGAGAACGCAGAAAAGGCAGGCTGCTACAACGTCGGACCGGATGACTGCGACTGCGTCAACACGGGACGCCTGGCAGATCTGTTCTGTGGGATATGGGGCGATGGAATGCACTGGATCAACCGGTATGACGGAGGACCGCATGAGGCAAATTTCCTGAAGCTGGATTGTTCGAAGGTCAAAAAGGTATTTGGCTGGAAGCCGCATTTCCATGTAGAAGAGGCGATGGCGGCGACGGTAGAATGGTCGAAGGAATGGCTGGCTGGTGCGGATATGCGTGCAGTGACAGACGGGCAGATCCGGGCGTATGCAGCTAGATTTGAAGAAAAGTAAATGAATGTATGCGGCTGCGAGTATGCCGATCGAATGCCTGGGAACGGACAAGAGTAACAATAGCAGGGCAGAGGCGTGCCAACAATGTGGCGGGCTTGTGTATTTACTGGGAGAATTGCAGAAAAAGCCTTATAAGGCAGAATAGGCAGGAGGAGAAAGATGTCAGAAGAGAAAGTAACCCTGGCAGACGGAAAAGAGGCTGCGCGCCAGCAGATCCTTGATCTGGTGGCAGAGTATTGCGATCAATATCATAATCAGAAAAAAGAATTTACCGAGGGACAGCGGATTCCGTATGCGTCCCGCGTGTACGATAACCATGAGATGGTCAACCTGGTAGACAGTGCGCTGGAGTTCTGGCTGACCTCCGGACGCTACACCGATCAGTTTGAGGCGGGACTGGCGAAGTATCTGGGCGTGAAATACTGTTCCCTTGTGAACTCCGGCTCTTCCGCGAACCTGATCGCGTTCATGGCGCTGACATCCCCTCTCTTAGGAGAACGTCAGGTGCGCCGCGGCGATGAGATCATCACGGTAGCGGCAGGTTTCCCGACGACGGTAACCCCGGCGATCCAGTATGGCGCGGTTCCGGTGTTCGTGGATGTGACGATTCCACAGTATAACATCGACACTGATAGGCTGGAGGCAGCGCTTTCGGAGAAGACGAAAGCGGTCATGATCGCCCACACCCTGGGCAATCCATTTGATTTACAGACAGTAAAAGAATTTTGTGACCGCCACAACCTATGGCTGGTGGAGGACAACTGTGATGCCCTTGGAAGCCGCTATGAACTGGATGGCGAGTGGCATTTTACCGGCACGATCGGCGATATCGGAACGTCCAGCTTTTATCCACCGCACCATATGACGATGGGCGAGGGCGGCGCTGTCTATACGGACAATCCGCTTTTAAACAAGATTATCCGTTCTTTCCGCGACTGGGGACGCGACTGTGTCTGCCCGTCCGGCTGCGATAACCTCTGCGGCCACCGGTTTGACCGCCAGTACGGTGAGCTGCCGCTTGGATACGACCATAAATATGTATATTCCCATTTTGGATATAATTTAAAGGCAACCGATCTGCAGGCGTCGATCGGCTGTGCACAGCTTGAGAAGTTCCCGTCCTTCGTGGAACGCAGAAAACACAATTTTGCCCGTCTGAAAGCGGGACTGGCTGGAACGGAAGATGCGTACATCCTGCCGGTTGCCTGTGAACATTCGGATCCGAGCTGGTTTGGCTTCCTTTTGACCTGCCGCGAGGGCGTCGATCGAAACAAGGTAGTCAAATACGTCGAGGAAAAGGGCGTGCAGACGCGTATGCTCTTTGCCGGAAACCTGATCAAGCATCCGTGCTTTGATGAGATGCGGAAAGAAAACCGCGGCTACCGCGTGGCCGGAACGCTGGAAAATACGGACCGTATCATGCGCGATACCTTCTGGGTCGGCGTTTATCCGGGTATGACGGATGAAATGATTGATTATATGGCAAAAACACTTCGTGAGGCGTGCCGTCAGTAACGGAGGAGAAAATAAGGGGACAACCATCATGAATGAGGAAACATCAGAGAGTCGCAAGGCAGTCAAGCTGCCGCCGTATCCGGGGCTTGAGAAAGTTCACCGGGCGAATCTGCGTCTTTTGAAAGAGATAGACCGGATCTGCCGGAAATATAAGATTTCCTATATGCTGGATTCGGGGACACTTTTAGGTGCAGTGCGCCATGAGGGATTTATCCCGTGGGATGATGATGTCGATCTGGCGTTTACCCGCGCCAACTATGAGATGTTTTTGAAGGTAGCGCCGCGGGAGCTGCCGGAGGGAATCTCCCTGCTGCGCCCGGAGGAGATCCGGGGCGGCAAGGTGTTTTATGACTTTACGACCCGCGTCATTTACGACAACAGCCGCGTCCATGAGGACAATGAGCTGATGCAGTTTTATGAGGGAAAGTTAAACCATCTCTGGGTGGATCTGTTCGTCCTCGATCGCCTGCCGGACAGCAAGGTGGGCGCGTGGAGTGCGAAATTTCTCCAGAAGGTCATTTACGGCATGGCGATCGCGCACCGCGACCACATCGATTTTGGCAAATACAGCCGGATGGATAAGCTGCGGGTCGGCGTGCTGGCGGGGGTGGGACATCTCGTCCCGATGCCGGTTTTATTTAAAATCCAGAGAGCGGCGGCGGCGAAGGATCGCAAAAAGAAGACGAAGCACTGGTATTACAGCAATTACCAGCCGGACTACCTCTATGTGACGCTGGAGGGCGAGTGGTGTGAGCACGCGGTGGATCTGCCGTTTGAGGACACGAAGCTGATGGTCCCGGTGGGGTATGAGCACGTGCTGGAGTGGATCTACGGCGACTATATGACGCTGCCGCCGGTGGAAAAGCGCGTTCCGGCGCATTCCTCGATCGCGATCGAGATTTTAGACGATCCGGACGCGGAAGCGGAGAGGGTGCTGGTGTAGTGTACGGGCGGGCGCCTGGGAAAGATGTCAGGAAGGTTCTATCGGGCAGGAAGAATGCCGGAAAAAGACCTGCATTTGGATGAAAAACAGGCGACAAATAAAAGACAACAAAGTGGCAGGAGGCGGAAAAGACCTGCAAGTTCCTGTCTGGAGGGACAGGAGGACAGAGGGCTGCCGGATTCAGGTGGCAGCCGGGACGACGGAACATGAATAGGAAAGTAAAAAATCAATCAATCGATGTCATGGAAGACAAGAAAAAAGAATTAGAAAAAAGACAGGACAGGATGCAGGAGGAGACAACTGGGACGGTCGGATCAAAACGAAAAACGATTTCGATCGTGGTTTCTGTCTATAATGAGGAAAAAGCGCTGGAGGAATTTTACCGGGAGGCGACCCCTGTTTTTGAGGCATTGCCGTGGAGTTATGAATTGATTTTTGTCAATGACGGTAGCAGCGACGCGTCAGGACAAATTCTGGCGAAGTTGGCGGAACATGATTCACGGGTGCGGGTCATTCAGTTTTCGCGCAACTTTGGCCATGAGGCGGCCATGTTGGCGGGGCTGGATTACAGCTCCGGGGATGGGGTTGTATGTATGGATGCAGATTTACAGCATCCGCCGGAGTGCGTTTCCGGGATAATTGAAAAATTTGAGGAGGGCTATGAAGTCATCAACATGGTTCGGACGAAAAATACATCTGCCGGATTCATTAAAAATCTGACCTCCTCTGCCTTTTATAGATTTTTGAACAAGATTTCAGACGTGAAATTGGAAAACAATGCATCTGATTTCTTTGCGCTGACAGCCAATGCAGCGCAGGTACTGAAGACAAATTACCGGGAAAAGGTGCGTTTCCTGCGGGGGTATGTGCAGAATATTGGATTTAACCGGACGACCCTTGAATATGAGGCGAGGGCGAGGGTGGCAGGCGAAAGCAAATATAGTATTCGAAAATTATTCAAATTTTCGATCAATACAATTCTTTGTTTTTCGGATTTGCCACTGAAACTGGGGATCTATTCGGGAGTTGCAGTGGGCTTTCTGGGAATGCTTGTGATGCTGGAAACCATCTATGAATGGGCGGTAAAAGGGACGCCCAATGGTTATGCGACGATCGTGGTATTGCTGTGTTTTATGTTTGCAATGCTATTTGTGATTATAGGAATCATTGGGGAGTACATTGCGATTCTGTTTACAGAATTAAAGGATCGCCCGATTTATATCGTTCATGATACGAAAGGATTTCCGGAGGAAGAACGCTGACAGGAAGGAATTATATGAGGAGATTAAGACATTTACTGATATGTTTGATAATGACAGTGCTGATGGCGGCAGGTGTCCCGATGACAGCATTCGCAAAGCCGGACTGGCCGTCGGACACGGGGATCGAGTCGGAAGCGGGAATTGTCATGGATGCGGATTCGGGAGCGGTTCTGTTTGGACAAAATATCCATGTGCAGAAGGCGCCGGCGAGCATTACCAAGATATTGACAGCCCTGGTCGTTGTTGAAAACGGCCGTTTGGATGATACGGTCACATTTTCACATGATGCCGTTTACAATGTGGAAGAGGGAAGCGGCAATAAGAATGCGATTGAAGAGGGCGATCAGATGACGGTGCGCGACTGCCTGTATCTGTTGCTGATGCGTTCTTCCAACCAGGCGGCGAATGCGCTGGCGGAGCATGTGGGCGGCAGCCGCGAAGGCTTTGTGGAGATGATGAACCGCAAAACGGAAGAATTGGGCTGCCAGAACAGCCATTTTGCCAATCCGTCAGGACTGAATGATGAGACACAGTTAACCTCGGTCTATGATATGGCGTTGATTGCGGCGGCTGTTTATAAAAATGATACGTTGTTGTCTATCAGCTCCGATAAAAGCTATCGTCTCCCGGCCACAAAGAATAACCCGGATGGTGTGACCATCCGGCCGGAGCACAAACTGCTCATCACGACGGACAAGGACAGCCCGAATTATTATCCATATGCAGTTGCGGGAAAGACCGGCTACACCTCGATCGCGGGACAGACGTTAGTAACGTATGCAGTGAAAGATGACAGACGTCTGATTGCGGTAACGATGAAGAGTACGCAGGCGACGCACTATCAGGACACGATCGCCTTGTTAAATTTTGGATTCCAGCGTTTTAAAAACATTCCGATTGCGGAAAATGAGACGGCTTATACAAGCGGGGATCAAGAAGTCGAGATTGGTTCGAAACGCTATCAGCCGTCGGATCTGTCGATAGATTCGTCTGCGGTTATCACAGTTCCTAACGATGCGACCTTTGCAGATGCGGAGAAGACAGTGACCACGGAGCTGTCGGAGACAGCTCCCCAAGGGGCAGTTGCGCTGCTTTCGTATAAGTATAATGATCGCAAGGTTGGACAGGTATATTTAGTCAGTGCTTCGCAGGGAGAAGCGGCAGAGGATTCCGTACAGGAGACAGGAGTAGAGCCACAGCAAACGGTTTCAGGAACGGAGGCCTCCGGGCAGCCGCAGAAGGTTAAAAGTTCCTTCCATCTAAATCTGCCAAAATGGTCTGCGCGTACAACGTTGATTATTGCATTGAGTGCGCTGCTGGTACTTGCCTGTGCAGTCCTTGCAGGGCTGGTGTACAGACAGAAACGCGAAGAAAAGAAGCGTCAGGAGGAGCGGAAAAACAGGAGAAGACAGCGCCTTCAGGAAATCGGATGTTCCCAGGAAGAGTTTGAAAAATTGCTTGAAAAACGGATGGGTTCCACTCCGCCCAAATCGACGGAAACGGGAGACTCGAAGAACACAGAGAAAGTTCAGACCACAAAGAGCAATTTGAAAAAAGAACCGACGGAGGAAGCGGGAAATCCACCTGTGTCCAGCCGGAAACCAGAACTGTCGCCAGAAAAAGAGAAGGAGACAAAAACGTCTTCCAAAACGATTTCCCTGAAAGAAAAAATAGCGCAGAGGGAAGCGGAGCGGGCTAAGAAAAAAGCACAGAAAGAGAAAAGTAAAAATCAGGAATCAGGGCAAGAGCATTCGCCCGCATCGGAGACGCACAGCCCTCATATCGAGGAGGGGGAAACAACGCCTGCTGTGCCGCCTGCGGATACGGCTTCGACCGAGGAGTCAGATATGGAGCTGACGATCGAGGATTTAGATTTATAAAGGGGAGATCGTTACCGGAATGCCGGATGGTAAGGGAGGGAAAGTATGAAGATTTTTTGAATTTTTCTAAAATGACTACAAAAATATAGAACGATATTATATAATAGCCATGCAGTTTGGAATAGTTCCGGCTGCGAATTGAATGAATGAAGGGATAGAGAGTAAGATGAAGAAACTTCTGATAATGATTGCATGTATGGCATTGCTCAGCGGATGCACGAAAAGCACGATTGTAAAACCAGATTCTGAAACGGTGATAGCGGATCCGAATTTTGAAACACAGGAAGGAATTGAGATTGACTGGACCCAGGTTAGTACGGACGCGGAAGATATGTTTAATGATACGAGTTCTTATGAGTACAGCCGCGATTTCCATTTTTATATGGAACCGAATAAAAAACAGATTATGCTGATCTGGGTGGTAGCGGATGATTTCCCGGATGAGGAGATTGGCACATATGCGGAAGAGCTGATCAAGGGATTTAATGACGTAGTTGCAACACAGGACTTCTCGATTGAACATTCCAGCGAGGATTCTTATGGTGGACTTTGGAAACAGTATGCGCTGTCTTACAGCATTGTTCCGGAAAGCGATCAGGATAATGAGGACGCATGGTTTATCAGTGGTTCCTATGAAGCAGGTTCGGAGTTCAAACTGCCGGATACGTCGGCTCTGATTTCGAGCGTAAGGGCAAAAGAGGCGGAAGATGCAGCGAAAGCAGACGATGCAGAATAAAGAATGCCATTATATTTGATGGATATAAAAGACAGATACATGGAATAAAACGAGCAGCACATGAGAATTGTGGATATGTGTGGGTAAAACGGGCTGCTGCGTGAAAATTGGATAGAACATCTGCGTGTAGTCAGGGTACATGTTTTTTCGTAAGAATGAAAAGGGGCAGAAAAAGCTCTGCCCTTTTTCGATATTTAGGGGAAAACAGGTAAACAAAGATAACGGGGGAAGAAATCTGGTATTCGCGTGGTAGTCCGTTTTGTATAGGGGTAAATAGAACGAAAGGATCTCAATCGACTGGCAGACCGCTGTGGTAGGAGTCATTTCCAAGCTCGGCCAGAAGGGAGGATAAATCCTGTTTATCTAACGGCACGCTGTCGGTGATGGCGCTATTTAAAAGTGTATACACACGGTTGCATTTGTCCAGTGTTTCATGGAAGAGATCGACAAACGAGGCGGTCGAGACGCGGGACGGATCCCACGGGTTGCTCCAGGTTTCGTGGTTTAAGTTGCAGCTGCTTCGATAGTCGGTCACGGAATCGGTCACCATCTTGGCGGAGGCGACCGGATGGTTAACGAAAATGGATTCGACCTGCGCGATACCAAATTTTTTCTTGCCAGTCTTATCCGAGAGTGTCCGGCAGCCGAAGCGAAGCGCCCAGATAGAACGGTGTACCATCGCCGGGGTGACCTGGAAGTTGTTGCGGTAGGTAATTGGATAATACGTTTCATTGATACAGGAAGCCAGAAAATGGGAAATAAACTGCAGTTCCTGTCCATTTAAACAGATAGTAGCGGCCTGATTAAATTCAGACGGCTTCTTTTTTTTATATTTCCAGAGAAGAATCGCGTCGAGTTCATTTTCCAGATGCGCGTGCATCCCATGATGCATGGAAGTCGGACTGTCCACCTGATAGCCGATGCGCCCGTACACATAAGGGTGGCAGATCGAATCGGCAATATAATGGTTGATGAATCCCGTCAGATAGGCGATGGCTTCCTCCTGCTGTTGGCGGGAGTGGATGGTTCCGATGTGGTGTAGGCAGCACTCAAAAAAGGCACTTACCTTGTGTTCGTGCATATAGGAACCGACGTTACGGTAATCGCGGTGGCGCAGAATCGGGATATTATAGAAAAACATGTCCGGTCCCTGTAAACCGAGCTGGTAGAGCCAGCGGTATTTGGCGATCGTGTGTTTTAGCGGTGTGAACGGCATATCATTGTAGGCTTTCATGCCGAATATATAGTGTGTGGTAAAACCTGGCATATTGCTTTTCATCCTTTCCAGAGGGACAGAGATTCAGAAGTTTAGCTGTCTATCCGACACGGTTATTGTAGCACTGCCGAAAAGATTTGTCATGGAGTTTGCGGGTATTTACAGAAAGTGTAAGAAAATATGTTTCGGTTTGTAGATGGAAATTGTTTGGATGGAAAATTTGGTTGGGGATTCAAAAGCCGGGACTATGTATAGAGCAGGTAAATTGCGTAAAGGGTAAACGGAGAAAAGCGCATTCTCTGGAGGAGACATCATAGTCTGGGGAATGAAACATCATAGTAAATCATAGGATTGACTTGATAGAATAAAAATAGAAACGGAGAGGCGGTCGGATGGAAACACTCAGAATCGTACAGAAAATGGTATGGGGACCGTGGCTTCTGGGGCTGTTTTTGGCGGTCGGGGTTGTCTGTATGGTGCGTCTGCGGGGATTTCCGATCCGTCATATCGGAGCCTGGTGGAGAGAGACGGTTGGAAGCGGAGGAACGGGACAGCTTCTGACGACCTGCACTGCGCTGGCGGCGACGGTCGGAACCGGAAATATCACGGGCGTGGCGGCTGCGCTGGCGATCGGAGGTCCGGGTGCCGTGTTCTGGATGTGGGCGGCGGCATTTTTGGGGATGGCGCTGGCGTATGCGGAGGTTTATCTGGGGATTTTGTATCAGGGTGGACCCTATGTGTATTTGGAAGATGGTGTTGGAAGCCACTTTGCGGGAAAATGTTATGCCCTGTTTTGCGTGCTGGCGTCGCTCGGAATGGGATGTATGGTGCAGGCGGGGGCACTGGCGGACGGCCTGCGCTATGCGGCCGACCTGCCGCCGCTTGGAACGGGGATATCATTGGCAATTTTGACGGCAGCCGTACTCTTTGGCGGGGCAAAACGGATCGGACAGACGGCCTCGGTGCTGGTGCCGGTGTCGGCAGGGCTGTATTTGCTGGCAGGGGGAATCGCCGTGTTTAGCTTTTATGATCGGATGCCTGGAGTGCTTAGGATGATTGCGGGTGGGGCATTGGGAGTGGCGGGAAATTTGAGGGAGCCGGGGGGAACAGGTATTTCAAGTTTTTCCAGTGTTTCTGGCGGAATCGCCGGGTACGGGCTTGCGGCAGCAATTCGGAGCGGCGTGTCGCGCGGTGTGTTTTCAAACGAGGCGGGATTGGGGAGTCTGGCGGTTTTGCATGGGATGAGTGGGGAACAGGAGAGAACAAATCAGAGAGAAGGCGGAAAGGGAAAACAGGCAATTGAGGAAAAGAAAGAAATAGATATAAAAGCGCAGAGACAGGGAATGTGGGCGATATTCGAGGTGTTTTTCGATACGATCATAGGGTGCAGCCTGACCGCGTTTTTACTGCTTTGTGTATTTCCAGATAATCTGACGGAAAAAGTCGATTCCCTGGGGGGCAGCGGTGCGGTGGCCGCCGCTCTGGCGGTCCGTTTTGGGAATGCGGGCGGCATAGTGACGGCGGCATGCATGGTGTTGTTTGCTTTCGCTACGATTCTCGCCTGGTTTTACATTGGTAATCAGGCGCTCGGATGGCTGCTGCGGGATGCCCCAGAGAAGCGCGCCGATCCGATACGTATTTTGTATCATGGATTTTACCTCGCCTCCGTTTTTCTTGGCTGTGTCAGCCGGATGGAAGCGGTCTGGGCGGTCTCCGATATTTTTAATGGGCTGATGGCGGTGCCCAATCTGGCAGCATTGGTGCTGATTGGCAGGCAGGCGCGAGAACCAAATCTGCGAGAGATTCAGATATGGAACAAAAGATGACGGCTCACATGTGCGTTGCAGTAAAAGAGAATAACAAAAGACCTCTCCAGCAGCGAGAGGTCTTTTGTTATTGAAAAAGGGAGGAGAGCTGATATAAAATCAGCTCGGTATTATGAAAAAAATTTGTAAGCATTGCTTGTTGCTATGGTTATAGTATAGGGAAGAATCGTGAAGAAAACGTGTTGATTGTGTAAAAGGTTTTTTAAGGAAGTGTGAACGAAATATGAACGCGGAAGGTGAACGGTGTCTCTCCCAGCAGCTTCCTCCCCGCCATTCCAATCTCCGCCATCTCAAGTGTGATTTTGGCTGGAACCTTGACAGTTGACAGTGCTTCATAATTAGAATAAAATGAAAAATATATTGGAGAGAGTGTCGTTCTATAAAGCGGAGGAAATGATATGACAGATGAAGAATTAAGAAATTTGGAAGACCCTAATTTTAATGAGAAAGAAAAAAAGAAAATAAGGGAAAAGCGAAAAGAGGAAACCGATCAGCTATATAAATATTTTAAAAGTGAAATGTCTCATCTGGCAGTCTCTGTTAGGTCTTTGTCAGATAAATATTCCTGTCTGGATCATGTATTCCGCTCCTTTCACGGCGTTATGGAAAGCTGGCTTTGGGAATATAAAAAAAGGAGGCCAAACGAAGCAGCTCAGATACGGCTGGATGAGTTAAGGAACGATGAAGAATTAAACAAGCAGCCGAAAATAAAAGAAATGCTGATTGCTTACACAAAGGTACGTCAGGCCGATTTAAACAAGAAAATCGAGGATCCGGCAGGCAATTACGGACTGGATAAAGATACTACCGTCACAGAACAGCAGAAAGAGGGATTAAGAACCTTTCATCGGTGGCTGCAGAAACACTGTGATACGGCAGGCATCCAGAAAAAAGGCTTCGGAAGTAATGGACCGGTGCGCAATTATGCGGAAGAATTTATGAAGCTGCCTGCAAGAGTGCAGTTAAAAGCCCTATTTCTGCTAGAAACAGGAAAAAGAAAAGATCCAAAGGAAACTGCGGACCACCGGGATTCCCAGAACGATTCCTATGTTCCAAATATGAATGATATCAGAAGCACCATGGTTGCCAGCAAATTCAAATTTTTCAAACGTTTTAATGGCAGTCAGTTTTACTGGAGCAAACTTCAAGATGCAGTTGAGATCGCGAAAGAATCAGAAGAAAGTTTAAAGGCCTATAGTGATGAGTTAAAAACATTACAAAACACAGGCAAGGTTTTGGATAAGGACGAGAAAGAGCAGGCAGGGAAAAGAGTGTTTGCGCCTCAAAACGGTGAAACGGAAAAGGAGATTGGAGAACAGTCGAAGCGTAAGGAAAAACACAGTTGGAGTTTTTGGGGAGCCATGCTGGATAAATTCGAGACCTGGTCTGGTTATGCGGAGGAGGTAGAGTCACACAGGGAACTCGCAGACAGTGCTCATGCAATCCGCCTGAAAAATGCAGAGGAAGTTATCAATAAAAATACCGGAAAAGTGGTGTCCGTGGCAGCCGGGGCAGCGGCGGCTGTTTCTGTGGTATCTGGAATTGCAGAGCTCGGAAGTAAGTGGAGTCTGATGAAGAAAAAGGATGTTTTGGGAAAGGTCGTGGAACTGGGAGGCAGCGTATCGGATCTTGGTAGTACGGGCGTGGATATTGCCAAGAGTGTAGTAGGAGTAGGCGGAGATGGAATGTATGTAATAGGAGGCGGATTATCGGTCGCTTCCGGCGCTGCTCTTATGCTCAAGAATGGAATAGACCTTTATGGGGAACACAAAAACCGTTTAAAGGTAGAAAAGGTTCTGTCTCAAATGAATGACTTGAAAAAAAATTTGGAGGCGGAAAAGACGAAGTTAGAGAAAGACCAGCGTGACTTTAATAGCCAAAAAAATACATATGATAAAAACCTGCGGGAGCAAAAAGAAAAAGAACTTCATGACAGGAATGTCCAGTATGAAATGGATAAAGAGAATCTGAGAAAAATAGAGCAGATTGCGAAACTCTCACAAGGGGATATAGCAAGAAATAAAACAAGGGGAGTATTCGGTCTGGTGGAGGGCGGCCTTCTTACAGGAAGCGGTTCCGTTGCTTTGGCAGCTACGGCGGGAGCCATCGCACCGATTGCCGGCCCGATTGCCGTGGTAGCAGGCGTATCTTCTGGAATTGCCATCGGAGCGGTTCAGGCCGTTATGAACGATAAGCAGCGGGTGGATCAGAACCGCCAGTATATTGACAGTGATATGTACCAGTCAGACCGGGATAGAAGAGAGAAAGAGAAAAATGCCCAAGAAAACCTGAAAATTGGGCAGGAACTGTTTGAAGCTGAATCCGAAGAGTGGAAAAAAGCAAAACAAATGTATGAGAATTCCACTCAGGACCCTGAGATTTTTAGAGATCAGATCCGAGACCTGTATGTGGCAAAACAGGGGTATATCCACCAGACGGCAGGAAAGGAAGGAATAAAGGATAAGCTGTTTGGAGAGGTATACGATGAAGTATATGAAAAGGCCGAACCGCAGGATAAAAACTCTCTGCAGGGGAAGATCCGTACCAGCTTCCAGGATCTGTTAAGAAGTGAAGGCATACAGGTACGCCATACAGCAGAACGACGAAAACAATACGGTGCATCCAAAGACAAAGTTCTGGATCAGATCAGGGAACGTTAATATATCTATAAAAAGAAGAGGCTGCAAACAGTCATATGGGAGGATGAAAAATGGAAAAAAAGGAACTGGAAGTGAGCCAGCAGAAGGTATTCATGCATCTGGCGGAATCCTTTGAGAAAGCGGATACTTTTTGTGTGATTGTTCCCAAGGATGATGCCGGTGTTGCAGATACACTTGTAGTACAGCATACACAACTGGGGGATAAGGCGGAGGAAGCCCTGGGAGAATATTATTTTTTCCCGTTGACGGAGGAAGATATGTTATATCAGTACTTTGTCTGCTCGATTACTCTTTCAGAGGATATAGAGCCGGAAAGACGGGATGCCCTGGAAAAAGCGATTGGACGGATCAACTTTGCGCTGCCGTTAGGAGCATTCAGGATGGATACAGAGGGAAAACTGCTTTGTTTCCGCTATACACTGATGATGGAGGCAGAAAAAGACGTAGACCAGATGGAGCTGATGGTAAGGAGCGCTATGGTAAACAGCCTTCAGACAGTGAGCCGGTGGGCCGATCTGCTAGATGGGCTGGAATACGGAAGAACTACGTTCAAAGAGTTCGAAAAAATATTTAACAAAATGAGTCTGTAATGGATGACTTTCATGCAGATGAAATGTATCATTGCAGTGGAGGACACCAAATTTATGAATGAGAAAGTCAGCTATAGTAAAATTCTATAGCTGACTTCTTTTTCTTTACTTAGGCAGCTTCTGACAGGTTTGTTTACTCATACGTTTATCGTGCCTGCCTATTTATAGTATTGAAATCAAAAAAGAGATATGTATAATGATAAGAGAACTTGCATTTTACGGAAAGATAAAGGAGAAATTATGATCTTGAGAAACATGAAAATTAAAAAGAGGCTGACACTAAGTTTTTTGTTGTTTGTGGTAATCATCAGCCTGTCAGGAATGATTTCCCTGATTTTTATGGGAGAATTCAACAAACGTTATAGTGCGGCAATTCATGACTATGGATTTGCACAGGGAGATATAGGAAAAGCGATTATGGTACTTGCCAACAATCGAACCCTTGCGCGCGATATTGTCGGTTCTGATAAGGCTGACTTGGTTTCCCATGCACAACAGCGTCTTCAGGAAAATACGGAAAGCTATAACGCCTATGCGGCATCTCTTGAAACGCACTTGATTGATGAGAAAGAAAAAGGACTCTACGCACAGGTACAGACTTACTTAAATGAGTTTCAGCAGTTGCAGAATCAGTATATAGAGAAATCATCCAATGCATCTAAAGCGGAAAAAGAAGCATTGCTGGAAGAAATGAGTGACAAACTGGATCCTATCTATGATGAGCTGTATAATTCCTACAGTGCATTGATGGATTTGAAAGTGACGAATGGAGATACAGTCAGCGCACAGCTTACCAGACGTGGAATCGCTACATTCTTCACAACCTTTTTGATTCTGTGCGCGATTATGGTTGTGGCCGTCATTTACGGAACCCGCATCAGCATTGAAATTGCGACTCCAATTGAGCTTTGTGCAGAACGATTAAAAAAGCTGGCAAAAGGTGACCTTACGAGCGAGGTTCCAAGAATCGAGACGAAGGATGAACTTGGCGAACTCGGTCAGGCGACGGAGAACATTGTTCATGCGGTGAAAAAAATTATTACCGATCTGGGAGACGGTCTGGAATTAATTGGAAATTGTGATTTGACCTGTGATAGTAAAAATCCGGAAGCGTACGTCGGTGATTACAAGGTACTGGCCGATGGAATGTATCGTATCATCGGAAAACTGACAGATACGATGCTGCGAATTCACGAATCCTCCGATCAGGTTAGTGTAGAGGCAAACCAGGTGTCTGGAGGCGCACAGACACTCTCTCAGGCTGCTTCCGACCAGGCTGCAACGGTTGAGGAATTGTCTAACATGCTGAATATGGCAAATGACCAGATTCAACTTAGTTCTCAATCTGCCGCTACAATCAAAGAGAAAGTACAGCAAGTTGGAAATGAAGTGTTACAGAGCAATGAGCAGATGCACAGTATGATTGCAGCCATGAAAGACATCAGTGACAAGTCGGATGAGATTGGGAAAATTATCAAAACAATTGATGACATTGCATTTCAGACGAATATTCTTGCCTTGAACGCGGCAGTGGAAGCTGCCCGCGCTGGTTCGGCAGGAAAGGGATTTGCCGTTGTTGCGGATGAGGTACGTAATCTTGCTGGAAAATCAGCAGAGGCAGCAAAAAATACAGAGACTTTGATTGAGCAGACGGTAAGTGCGGTAGAAAAAGGCGCGGGTATGGCGCAGAGCACGGCAGCTTCCATTGTCTCTGTTGTAGACGGCACAAAGGCAATTACGGACATGATTGACACGATGGCGAGTGCTTCCAAACAGCAGGCAGATGGACTTAGTAATGTAACCGATGCCGTTCAGAGGCTTTCCAGCACGATTCAGAGCAATGCCGCAACCGCACAGCAGAGTGCTTCCGCGAGTGAGGAGCTCAATGGGCAGGCACAAATTTTGAAAGAGGCCGTTCACCAGTTCCGACTGAAAAAGCGTTCTTAAATAAAAAGAAGTCGGGTAGGAAAGCCATCCCTTTTGGGTGCTTTCCTGCCCGGACTGCGATAGTAAATATTGGCATAAAATGTGTAATATTTATTCTGCTTTTTTAACCGACAAAACCGTTCCGTTGAATGCGTCCACTTCGTTGACGGTTCCTGTATACGTTACGGTAACTTTATCCCCATCCTTCACATCAGAGAGCCCGTCCGGCTTCTGGCTCTGGTCGAAGCTGAATGCATAATCCGTTCCGCCTGCGGTGATCGTAAACATAAAGTCCTTGATCTCGTGGATGGTGCCGGTCATCGTGGAATGTTCTGCATCTGCGGTTCCGTCTGACAGATTGCCATTGGATGGAAGAATGGTGTCCTTGGCGTCCTCCATGATATTTTTGGCATCTTCTTTTAAATCGCCCATGGGATTGCTCTCGTCCATGCCGTTTGAACTTGACTCGGAAGAGGCAGATTGGGAAGATTCCTTGGTGGTTGATTCGTTCATGTTTCGGGAAGAGCAGGCAGTCGCGAGCGAGAGAACCGCAGCCGCGCCCAGAACAGCAAAATACGTTTTTTTCATAGTACATTACCAACCTTTCTTTTGATTCGATTTGCTCACAGATGCATGATGCAGGAAAGAGGAAAATTCCAGAACGCAGCATTCATCTTTTCAAATAGAATATCCATTTCGGTCTTGTGCTATACATCCTAAGGGATAAATGTGAATGAGTTGTGAGGAGAAACTGACAAAATGCGAAAAGAATGGACAAATATGGAACGAAAAACTTTCGATTTACGAACAGTGCTGCCCCCGCTCAACCTTGTTCCATTGAATGTTGTATGGTATAATAGGAGCACTTAACGAGGTATTTTCGAGTTTAGTGCGAGTCATACCTAAATCCTTAATGAAGCAGAGCCAAAGGCGATAGCTGAATTTAGTATTTATGGTATAATAGGAGCACTTAACGAGGTAAAGAACCTTAAAATTCAGGAGGAAACACACATGAAAAATCCAGTTGTTACCATTGAGATGGAAAATGGCGATATCATGAAGGCAGAGCTCTACCCGGAGATCGCGCCGAACACAGTCAACAACTTTATCAGTCTGATCAAGAAAGGCTTTTATGACGGTCTGATCTTTCACCGTGTCATCAAAGGCTTTATGATTCAGGGCGGATGCCCGAATGGAAACGGCATGGGCGGTCCGGGTTATACGATCAAGGGCGAGTTCAGCCAGAATGGTTTTACAAACAATTTCAAGCACACGAAGGGCGTTCTCTCCATGGCACGTGCGATGGATCCGAACTCCGCAGGTTCCCAGTTCTTCATCATGCATGAGACTTCCCCGCATCTGGATGGCCAGTATGCTTCCTTTGGTAAGATCATCGAGGGTCTGGATATCGTGGACAAGATTGCCGGTGTCCGCACCGACTGGGGCGATTGTCCGCTGAAAGAGCAGAAGATCAAAAAAATGACTGTTGACACCTTCGGCGAGGTGTACCCGGAGCCGGAAAAAGGAAAAGAAAGATAATCTATGACAATCGAACGAGAAGTAACCGTTGAGGGACAGACGTACCCGGTGATTCTCTCCGATGAGAACGAAGCTCTTCAGGCTGCGAAAGCAGCCGGGAGAGCTGTTGTTGGCTTATGGAGGGAAAATGGGGAAGAAGAGGCCGCGGATCCGGTGACAGAAAGAATACCAGATGCAGGGGCGGTAGAGCAAAAAGATGGGGCAGAGCAGCCGGATATAAGGCAGCAAAAAAGTGTGGTATGTGAGCATGAAGAAATGAAAAAGGATGAGGACAGCGGACACAAAGCGGTAAAACAACAGACAGACTATTCAGCCTGCTTATATCTCATCACCGACCCTGAAGACGCCAATGAAACCTTTCTGGAACGCGTCGTCCGCCGCCAGCTCGATCTCCCGTGGATCATCGCCGAAACCGACCGCCTCATCATCCGTGAATTTTCCCCGGACGATCCGTTGGAACTGCCATCTGACGATGACGCCGACGGAACATTTTCAGACTGGAGCAAGCGCGAGGAGTACCGGAAGCACCAGTACCGTTTTGCCGAGTGCGGCTTGTGGGCGCTGGAGCGCCGCACAGATGGCGTGGTGGTCGGAAAAGCGGGGCTGACGGATGGAGAGCTGGGGTATCACATTTATGAGCCGTTCCGCCGTCAGGGCTATGCGCTGGAAGCGTGCCGGGCGATTGTAGAATATGGGTTTGAAACGCTGGAGCTGGAGGAGATCCGCCTTCGCACGAAGCGTTCCAACACAGCTTCACGGGCACTGGCAGAAAGACTGGGATTTATTCCGCTATCATCGATTCCGTCATCATCGCGCTTGGACCGTTTTGCCCAGAAGGCTTCGGATGGTAAACTGCCAGTTTCCTCCATTCAGCTACCTTTGCCCCGAAAGGATTCTATTGTATTTTGTATGCAAAGAGGATATAATAGCTTGTATACAAAATAATGAAAAAATACAATTTAGGGAACGATGGGAGGAATGACCGATGATCAGGCATCTGGATCTCAAAGCATATGGAAAGATCAATCTCGGTCTGGATGTAGTCCGACGGAGAGAAGACGGCTACCACGAAGTGCGGATGATCATGCAGACGGTGCGTGTGTACGATGCGATCGAACTGAACCGGACGGAGGAAGAGGGAATCCGTCTTTCAACGAATCTCTATTATCTGCCGGATAATGAAAATAACTTAGGTTACCGTGCGGCAAAGCTTCTGATGGATGAGTTTGGAGTCCGCGGCGGTGTGGAAATCAAGATGAAAAAATTTATCCCGGTGGCGGCCGGGATGGCGGGCGGCAGCAGCGATGCGGCGGCGGTTTTGTTTGGCATCAACAAGATGTTTGGACTGGGGCTGTCGGAGAAAGAACTGATGGAGCGCGGCGTCCGTCTGGGGGCGGATGTGCCGTACTGCATTATGCGCGGAACCGCGCTTTCGGAAGGAATCGGCGAGATCCTGACGCCGCTTCCACCGATGCCGCAGTGCCGCGTGCTGATTGCCAAACCGGCCGTCAGCGTTTCGACCAAGCACGTGTATGAGAGTTTAAATCTGCCGTCTCTGGGAGCCGAGGCACATCCGGACATTGATGCGATGCGCGCGGCGATCGAGAGAAAGGATCTCCCCGGCGTCGTGTCACAGCTTGGAAATGTGCTTGAAACGGTCACAATCCCGGAAAATCCGGTGATTCAGACACTCAAAGATAAGATGATGGAAATGGGCGCGGACGGCTCTCTGATGAGCGGAAGCGGCCCGACCGTATTTGGCTTGTTTACGAATCAGGCGGCAGCGCAGGCGGCGTATGAGGAACTCCGCTATGGCAGCAGCCAGGAGCTCGCAAAACAGGTATACCTGACTAGTTTTTATAATAGGAAGGGGCACGCAGATGGTGAACAATTTTGAGGTAAAAATGAATGAATATCTTCCGCTTCGGGATGTGGTATTCAACACACTCCGGCAGGCGATCTTAAAGGGAGAACTGGCGCCGGGCGAGCGCCTGATGGAGATTCAACTAGCACAGAAGCTGGGGGTCAGCCGTACCCCGATCCGCGAGGCGATCCGCAAGCTGGAGCTGGAAGGTCTGGTACTCATGATTCCGCGGCGCGGCGCGGAGGTGGCGCGGATTTCCGAAAAAAGCCTGAAAGATGTGTTGGAGGTGCGCCGCTCGCTCGAGGAGCTGGCGATTGAACTGGCCTGCCAGCGTATGACGGAGGAAGATATGCAGGTGCTGGAAGAGGCACAGAAAGCCTTCAAGGCGGCGATCGACAAGGGCGACGCGATGGAGATTGCGGAGACGGACGAGGCGTACCACGATGTCATCTACCATTCGACCCGCAATAAGCGCCTGGTGCAGATCCTGAATAACCTGCGCGAGCAGATGTACCGCTTCCGCCTGGAATATATCAAGGACGAGGATAAGCGGCAGATTTTACAGTTAGAACATGAAAAGATACTGGCGGCGCTGCGCCTGCGCCATATGGCGGAGGCCAAGGCGGCGGCCAGGGAGCACATAGATAACCAGGAAATCACAGTACTCAAGAATTTAAAGGAGCGGAAGTATGACATTTAAAGAATTGTATCTGTCCGGGCAGATTCCATTTGAGGAGATTGATCGCTATATTTCCCGCTGGAACCGGTCGGACGATGAGCGGACGCTGGCAAAATATCTCGGCCTCAACGCCGACGAGGAGGACGTCTGGATCGATGACAGCGACGATGCGCTGAAGGAGATGTTGGACGTAAGAGAAAGGGTAGTCGGTACGCCGGTTACCCTTGGAAAAACAGATATTATTGTCAACAAAAATGGATTTGGCGCGCTGCCGATCCAGCGTATTTCCTTTGATGATGCGAAGGTACTGCTTCGCAAGGCGTATGACGCGGGCGTCCGTTTCTTTGATACGGCGCGCTTCTATACGGACAGCGAGGAAAAGATTGGTTATGCGCTGAGCGATGTGCGTGAGCATATCTATATCGCAACCAAGACGGCGGCGACGACAGCGGAAGGTTTCTGGAAGGATCTGGAGACAAGTTTACATAATTTAAAAACGGACTACGTGGATATTTACCAGTTCCACAATCCATCCGTCTGTCCGAAGCCGGGAGACGGAAGCGGTCTGTACGAGGCGATGCTTGAGGCCAAGGAGCAGGGAAAAATCCGTTTTATCGGCATCACAAACCACCGCATGAGTATCGCGGAAGAAGCGATCGAGTCAGGACTTTACGATACGCTGCAGTTCCCATTTAACTATCTTTCGACCGAGCGAGAGATTGCGCTGGCGAAGGCGTGTGCGGAGCACGAGATGGGATTTATCGCGATGAAAGGCCTGTCGGGCGGTCTGCTGACGAATTCGGCGGCGATCTATGCTTATATGGCACAGTTTGAAAATGTACTGCCGATCTGGGGCGTACAGAAAGAGAGCGAGCTGGACGAATTTTTAAGCTATATCGACAATCCGCCGGAACTGACGGAGGAGCTGAAAGCCGTTATTGAAAAAGACCAGAAAGAACTGGCAGGCGAGTTCTGCCGTGGCTGTGGCTACTGCATGCCGTGTCCGGCGGGAATCGAGATCAACAACTGTGCGCGCATGTCCCTGCTTCTGCGCCGTTCCCCGTCGGCGGGACATCTTTCCCCGGAGGGACAGGCGAAGATGAAGAAGATCGAGGGCTGCCTGCACTGCGGACACTGCAAGTCGATGTGCCCGTACGGCCTGGATACGCCGAAGCTGCTGGAGGAGAATTATAAGGATTATAAAGAGGTTCTGGCGGGGAAGAAGCTGTAAAGAGGGCAGTAAAGAGATAGATATGCGATACATGGTTGTTCGGAACAGTTTTCATGCATCTGCGAAATCTGTAAAGCCTGTTTAAGGGTAGGTTTTGTGGATAAGGGAAGTCGTATAAAAAGTAAAAAATATAGAAATGCGGTAAAATAGACCAGGGAGGCGGAAGCAATGGATATAAATCAGGAGAAGAAAGAACGTCTGGAACAGCAGTTTGCATTCATCCGGGAGATTGATAAGGAAAAGTTTATCGGTCGCCAGACCTACTTGACCGACGGAGAACGGAAAGAAAATGACGCGGAGCACGCGTGGCATATGGCGATCATGACGGTACTTTTGGCGGAGTATTCCAACGAGTCGATCGACGTGCTGAAAACGGTTACTATGCTTCTGATTCACGATCTGGTCGAGATCGATGCTGGTGACACTTATGCCTACGACGAGGAGGCGAAGAGAACCCAGCGGGAGAGAGAGTTAAAAGGGGCAGAGCGCATTTTCGGAATGCTGCCGCCGGATCAGGGCGAAAAGCTTCGCGCCCTCTGGGACGAATTTGAAGCCGGGGAGACGCCGGAGGCGCGGTTTGCCCACACAATGGACAATATCCAGCCGACGATGCTCAACGATGCCTCCAAAGGAAAGGCGTGGGCGACGCGCGGCGTGCGCTTAAGCCAAATCTTGGGTCGAAATAAGAATACCGCCAAGGGCTCGGAAAC
This sequence comes from Otoolea sp., assembly GCA_050875065.1. Taxonomy (GTDB): domain Bacteria; phylum Bacillota; class Clostridia; order Lachnospirales; family Lachnospiraceae; genus Otoolea. The sequence goes on from JBNMLY010000016.1 coordinate 31,433, forward strand.
GCTGTGGAACTATTCCTATGAGAATTTCATTTCTCCGAGCCTCCGGGAAGGAAAGATAAAAAACGACACGTTACCCGAAGAGTAATCGAATTGTCGGAGGAAGCAGTCTCTTTTCTTCCTATATCAAAAAAGATATATTTCTTCTGCGACATCCAGTTTATCTCGTTATCAGAAATCAGAGCGTCAGAGACGGAATCGGCGCTCTGATTTTTTGTGTTTTCTTCCGGCACAACACCTCCGGACAGGGCGGTCGGTGGATAGAGAACACCCCACCAGTTGTCGATCACATGGATCTGCAGGCTCTTCGGGGCGATCGTATACGCTAACACTTCCTGATGAAGCCGGTTGCCAGTCAATGTGAGTAGAAGCAGGCAGAAAAGCAGAAATAGGAGCATGGAACATAGCGCGAAAAGCGGGAGTGCTCCACCGTCTGTATAGGAACGTTTGCAGGAACCGGTGGAAAAACGGCGGCATTTATTAATAACAGGCGGATGAATTTTAGATGCGGATGACGGACGATTTTCTGGATGGAACGAAATTACTCTATTTGACATAATAAATCTCCTTAACAAAACGTTTATTAACTATTTGAAACGTGAAGCAGCGGCAAAATCCAGTCATCATTTCCCGGGCAAAGAGACAGAGATAAAACGGCTGCTGAAATACCAAAAAGAAATCGAATCTTCTTGCCGCAAGTATTGACAGTTATGGTATAATCTAAACTATATTTTGGAATAGCATTCCGGCGCGTGGTGTAGCAGAACTTTCCCACAACCGGCAGAAAGGCGGATATTATGAAAAAGAGTGTACTTGTGGTATTTGGCGGACAATCTTCGGAACATATTGTTTCGTGTATGTCAGCAATCAATGTCATTAAAAATATAGATACAGAGCGCTATGATGTAACCCTGATCGGCATTACCGAAGAGGGAAAGTGGCTGCTGGTTGATTCCGTTAGCCAGATCGAGGATGAGAGCTGGAGAAAGAATACAACTACTGCGATCCTTTCCCCGGATGCAACGGAGAAATCCGTGATTGTCCTGAAAGACGGCAAAGCAGAAATGATTCGTATCGATGTGGTATTCCCGGTTCTGCACGGACTCTGGGGCGTGGACGGCACGATTCAGGGTATCTTTGAACTGGCAAAAATCCCGTATGTCGGATGCGGCGTGCTGGCTTCCAGCGTTTCGATGGATAAAGTGTATACCAAGCAGATCGTTGACCACACAGGTGTGCGCCAGGCGGCGTATGAGCTGGTCATCCGCAAAGAGCTTGAAGAGATGGATGAGGTGGTAGCACGCATCGAGAACCGGTTTGAATATCCGGTATTTATCAAGCCGTCTAACGCGGGATCTTCCAGAGGTGTCAGCAAGGCATCAAACCGCGAGGAGCTGGTTGCAGGCTTAAAAGAGGCGGCACATCATGACCGCAAGATTCTGGTCGAGGAGACGATCGTCGGCCGTGAAATCGAGTGTGCGGTCTTTGGAAATGGCACAGAACCGGTCATCGCTTCCGGCGTTGGCGAGATTCTGGCAGCAGCCGACTTCTATGATTTCGATGCGAAATATTACAATGCAGAGTCCAAGACTGTGGTAAATCCAGAGCTTCCGGGCGATGCGACCGAGCGCGTCCGTCAGGCGGCGAGACGTATTTTCAAGGCGGTAGACGGCTATGGTCTGTCACGTGTCGATTTCTTTGTGACGAAAGACGGCGAGGTTATCTTCAACGA
>JBNMLY010000017.1:0-31399 GCA_050875065.1 Otoolea sp.
ACTGCCGGATAAGCGGTTCTCTCTATGTTTCGCGAAACATCGAGAGAACCGCTGGGATGCACACTCAGCGCAGAGGAAGATGGTTGCCAGGGCAACCGCGCTTCGGCGCGAGAATGTGCCAAGGCACATTCTATATGTATGTTATATTTAGGAGGAAAAGATGGAGATAAAACGGCTGATCGTGGGAATGGTCCAGACGAACTGCTATATTGCATTGCATCCGGAGACCAAAGAGGCTGTGATTGTGGATCCGGGCGATGAAGCGGCACGGATCGAGGAGGCGCTGGCACAGACCGGGGCGAAGGCAAAGGCGATCCTGCTGACGCATGGACATTTTGACCATGTGACGGCGATGGAGGAGCTGAGACGCGATCTGGGCGTACCGGTTTATGCCTGTGAGAGTGAGCAGGCGGTGCTGGCAGACCCGGATAAGAATCTGTCCAGCCAGTTCCAGGGCGGCGGCCTGCATCTGAAAGCCGATGTGCTTTTGAAGGATGGGGAGACGTTCGAGGCGGCAGGCTATACGTTCCAGATGCTTCATACACCGGGGCATACGGAAGGATCCTGCTGTTATTATGTAAAATCTGAAAAGGTGCTGTTCTCAGGGGACACCTTATTTGAAGGATCCTACGGACGCATCGATTTCCCGACCGGAAGCGGACGCCAGATGATTCATTCGGTGGCGGAGATTCTTCTGAATCTGCCGGATGATACGAATGTATATCCGGGACATATGGGATACACAACGATCGCTGACGAAAAACAGTACAATCCGCTGGCTGGATACAGGGGGCGCGAGGTATGATAGCGATTCTGTTAAATGACGCGTCCTTTGAACAGGATATCCGTGAACTCCTGATGGCGTTCTATCCGGGCGAGACATTCACGCACAAGGAAGAGGAAGCCGGGGAGGCGGAGCTGATTGTGCGGGGAACCCGGGACGGAAACTCGTTTTCGCTGGATGTGACGCCGGTAAAGAAGGATGCAGTTCACTTTGCTGTAATTTATCCGGATTTTTCAAACCGTTTTGAAACGAAAAATGAAATCAAACAGACGTTATACCGTCTTTTAAGTGCGCAGACCGGCAAAGAGCTTCCGTGGGGCACTTTAACGGGCATCCGTCCGACGAAGATTGCGCTGACGAAGCTGTACGAGGGCTGGACGGACGAACAGATCGAGACGTATATGCGGGAAACATATTTTACCAGCAAGGAAAAGATCGATCTGAGCATTGACGTGGCGGAGCGCGAGAGACGGCTGTTGTCCACGATCGATTATGAGAACGGGTACAGCCTGTACGTGGGAATCCCGTTCTGCCCGACGACCTGCCTGTATTGCTCCTTTACATCGTTTCCGATTGTGAAATGGGAAAAACGGATGGATCTCTACAAAGAGGCGCTTTTTAAGGAAATGGAATATGTGGCGGAGCAGATGAAGGATCGTCCGCTTTCCACCATCTATTTTGGAGGCGGCACACCAACCTCGTTAAATCCGCAGGATCTGGATGAGATCCTGACGAAAGTGGAAGAGTTGTTCCCGGTGGAACAGGCGGTGGAATTTACCGTGGAGTCGGGACGCCCGGACAGCATCACGCGCGAGAAGCTGCAGGTGCTTCGAAATCACGGTATTTCCCGTATTTCCATCAATCCGCAGACGATGAAGCAGGCGACGCTTGACCTCATCGGACGCCGCCATACAGTGGAGGATGTGAAGGAAAAATTCCTGCTGGCGCGGGAACTGGGATTTGACAACATCAATATGGATCTGATCGTGGGGCTTCCGGAGGAGACGATCGACGATGTCCGCCAGACGATGGAGGAGATCAAAGCACTCGGGCCGGACAGCGTGACGGTGCATTCGCTGGCGATCAAGCGTGCGGCGCGCCTGAATATCTATAAGGAGCGCTACGGCAATCTGAAAATTGTCAATACACAGGAGATGATCGACCTGACCGCGCAGTATGCCGAGGAGATGGGACTCAAACCGTACTATCTCTACCGCCAGAAAAACATGGCAGGCAATTTTGAAAACGTCGGCTACGCGGTTCCGGGGAAGGAATGTCTCTATAACATATTGATTATGGAAGAAAAACAGACGATCGCCGCCTGCGGTGCGGGAACGACCACCAAGGTTTATTTCCCGGCCGAAAACCGGATAGAGAGGGCGGAGAACGTCAAGGAAGTTGAGCAGTATATCGACCGCATCGATGAGATGATCGGGCGGAAGGAGAAGCTGCTTGACGGGAAAAAGTAAAAGCTGAAAATTTACAGATACAGGGTGTCAGATGCAGAACACTTTGTAACAGAGGAAAATGAAAAAATCCAGTTCTCAGCATGAAAAAGTGAACACTTTTTTGCGTGGGAAAGATGGTTTCAGAAAGACATAGAAGGAGTTTGACACATGGCTTTAAAGAAAAAACCAGTTACAGGCATGAAGGACATTCTTCCGGGCGAGATGGAGATCCGGGATTATGTGCTGAATATTATCAAAGATACCTACCGTGGATATGGTTTCTCGGCGATCGAGACTCCGTGTGTGGAGCACATCGAGAACCTGACCAGCAAACAGGGCGGCGACAATGAGAAGCTGATCTTCAAGATCTTAAAGAGAGGCGAGAAGCTGAACGTCGAGGCGGCTCAGACCGAGGCAGATGTGGTAGACGGCGGTCTCCGCTATGACTTAACCCTGCCGCTCAGCCGCTATTATGCAAACAATTCCGCCAATTTATCAGCGCCGTTCAAGGCACTGCAGGTCGGAAGCGTATGGCGTGCCGATCGTCCGCAGAAGGGACGTTTCCGTCAGTTTGTACAGTGTGACATCGATATTTTAGGCGATGCGACGAATCTGGCTGAGATCGAGGAGATTCTGGCACTTACCAAGGCGCTGAAACGCATCTGCCCGGACAAGGCATACACGGTCCGCGTCAATGACCGTGCGATCTTAAAGGGCATGGCAGATTACAGCGGATTCCCGGAGAATGAGACCGATCAGGTATTTATCATTCTCGATAAGATGGATAAGATCGGTCTGGACGGCGTCCGCGAGGAGCTGCTTGCGGAAGGTTATGCGGCAGAGGCGGTTGAGAAATATACCGGACTTCTGGCGGAGATTCAGAAGGACGCGGCAGGCGTCCGTGCGCTGGGCGAGAAGCTCTCCGGCGTGATGGATCCGGCCAAGGCAGAGAATCTGGCTACGATCATGGAGACCGTCAAAGCCGTTGCAGACATTGAGTTCGGCCTTGAATTTGACCCGACACTGGTGCGCGGCATGGGTTACTAGCCCGGAACCATTTTCGAGGTTTCCATGGAAGGCTTCAGCGGTTCCGTTGCAGGCGGCGGACGCTATGACAAGCTGATCGGCAAGTTTACCGGCGTCGATACACCGGCGTGCGGATTCTCCATCGGTTTTGAGCGTATCATTACGATCCTGATGGATTCCGGTTTCAAAGTGCCGGAGGCAGCCGGCAAGAAGGCATTCCTGTATGAGAAAGGCTTAAGCGGCGAGCAGTTCCGTGCCGTATTAAAGAAAGCACAGGAAGAGCGCGCTAACGGCACCCGCGTGGCAGTCGCACAGATGAACAAGAATAAGAAATTCCAGAAGGAGCAGCTGGCGAAGGACGGCTACGAGGAGATCGTGGAATTTTACAAAGATAGTTTGAAGTAAGAAGAAGTAAGAAATAGAGAGAGTTTGAATGTGTGCTTAGCAAAAGGACGCGTTCACAAGATAGAACTGGCAGCTGCAAAAAGGGCGGACAGATGTGCCTGAAAGCAGCACAGCCAGATAAAATTGCTTGAATTGATTCAGTTTTTGAATTTTTCAGATAAAATTATAAAACGGAGGAAATACTATCATGGCAGAATCTATGGCAGGACTGAAACGTTCCCATCGCTGTACCGAGCTGGGAACTGCCAATATCGGTGAGAAAGTAACCGTTATGGGCTGGGTTCAGAAGAGCAGAAATAAAGGCGGCATCATTTTCGTGGATCTGCGGGATCGTTCCGGTATCCTGCAGCTGATCTTCGAAGAGTCTGACTGCGGAGCTGAGAGCTTTGCAAAGGCTGAGAAGCTGAGAAGTGAGTTCGTTATCGCCGTAACCGGACGCGTAGAGGCACGTTCCGGTGCAGTCAATGAAAACTTAAAGACAGGTGCGATCGAGATCCGTGCGGATTATCTCCGCATTCTGGCAGAGTCTGAGACACCTCCATTCCCGATCGAGGAGAACTCCAAGACCAAAGAAGATCTGCGTCTGAAATACCGTTACCTGGATCTGAGACGTCCGGATATCCAGAGAAACCTGATGACCCGAAGCCGCGTGGCGATCCTGACCCGTGCATTTCTGGCAGAGGAAGGATTTCTTGAGATCGAGACTCCGACCCTGATCAAGAGTACACCGGAGGGCGCGAGAGACTATCTGGTACCGAGCCGTGTGCATCCGGGCAGCTTCTATGCACTGCCGCAGTCCCCGCAGCTTTTAAAACAGCTTCTGATGTGCTCCGGATATGACCGTTATTTCCAGTTGGCACGCTGCTACCGTGACGAGGATCTGCGTGCAGACCGTCAGCCGGAGTTTACACAGATTGATATGGAGCTTTCCTTCGTTGACGTTGAGGACGTTCTGGATGTTAATGAGCGCCTCTTAAAGAAGCTGTTCAAGGAGATCTGCAACTACGATCTGCAGCTTCCGATCCAGCGTATGACCTGGCGTGAGGCGATGGATCGTTTCGGTTCCGATAAGCCGGATCTGCGTTTCGGCATGGAGCTGAAAAATGTATCCGATGTAGTAAAAGACTGCGAGTTCGTTGTATTCAAGAGTGCACTGGAAAATGGCGGTTCTGTCCGTGGTATCAACGCAGAAGGACAGGGCGCTATGCCGAGAAAGAAGATCGACGCGCTGGTTGAGTACGCAAAAGGCTTTGGTGCGAAAGGCCTTGCATACCTGGCTATCCATGAGGACGGCACCTACAAGTGCTCCTTCTCCAAGTTCATGAAGCCGGAAGAGCTGGATGCACTGGTAGCGGCTATGGGTGGTAAGCCGGGCGATCTGCTTCTGTTCGCGGCTGACAAGGATAAAGTCGTATTCGACGTACTTGGCAACCTGCGTCTGGAGATCGCAAGACAGCTTGACCTCTTAAAGAAGGATGATTTCAAGTTCCTGTGGGTAACCGAGTTCCCGCTGCTTGAGTACTCCGAGGAAGAGAACCGTTACGTGGCTATGCATCATCCATTTACCATGCCGATGGAAGAGGATCTTCCGCTGATCGACACCGATCCGGGCAAGGTACGTGCAAAAGCTTACGATATCGTACTGAACGGTACCGAGATGGGCGGCGGTTCTGTCCGTATCCATCAGGCAGACATCCAGGAAAAGATGTTTGAGGTACTTGGATTTACCAAAGAGAAAGCACAGGAGCAGTTCGGCTTCCTGTTAGACGCATTCAAATACGGAGTACCGCCGCACGCTGGTCTGGCTTACGGTATGGACCGTATGGTAATGCTGATGGTCGGCGCAGACAGCATCCGTGACGTCATCGCATTCCCGAAGGTAAAAGATGCTTCCTGCCTGATGATGGAAGCACCGTCTCCGGTTGACCCGAAACAGCTTGAGGATCTTTCCATCGGTGTGGTTGAGAGCGAAGAAGCGGAGAAGACCGAAGAGTAATAAAAAGTGCTGGTTCAGAAGTGGAGTCTATGGCAAAGATAAATTGACATAGATTTGTCTGAACTGGACGATTTGAATATAATTTAAGATATGGAACAGCCTGAGAAGACTGTGAAATAGAAGCAGACAGGGCTGGAAGAGAAATGCAGGAAAAAACTGGATTTTGTCGGACAGTCCTGTTTTGCGTGTGAGATGAAAAAGTTTCGTTCGGCTTTGACACTTGAATTTATAAATTGCTCGCATTCGAGAGCCAAGGAGGATGGAAAAAGACTTTGTATTTCAGTTTTTTGTGGAAAACGGTGAAAAACTGGAAATACGAGGGAAAAGAAAAGGGGTACATATATGGAAAAAGGAAAAGGCTTTCTTCAAGAATTTCAGAAATTTATCAGCCGTGGAAATGTCATGGATATGGCAGTCGGTGTTATCATCGGCGGTGCGTTTTCTTCGATCATCAATTCGCTGGTAACCGATATCATTTCCCCGATTTTAGGTATCTTCGGCGGAATGAACTTTGATAATTACAGTTTGAAGCTGATCGGCGATGCGACACTGAATTATGGTAAATTCCTGACTGCGGTTGTGAATTTCTTAATCATGGCGCTGGTTATCTTCTGCATGATGAAGGCGATCAACGGACTGACTTCCAAGCTCCAGAAGAAGGAAGAGGAAGAACCGGTCGCGCCGACGACCAAGATCTGCCCGTACTGCAAGAATGAGATTCCGATCGAGGCGACGAGATGTGGGTTCTGTACTTCGGTGCTGGAAGAAACGAAGAAGGAAGAAGAGGCAAAATAAGATTTACGTGTGACACGGAAAATTTGTGTATGGCATAGAGAAATCTCTGGGTGACGCCCGGAATCTATGTCCTCTGGATTTGTGGTTTCGGAGACGGAAATACTAGACTGCCAGAAAAATGCTAAATACATGGCTCAAAATCCAAACTCGCCCGAACGGGCTCAGACAGGTGGATTTTGAGCCATAACGCATTTCCCTGCCAGTCAAGTGTTTCCAAGTCTCCTGCAAATACAAATCCAGAGGACATAGATTCCGGGCTGTTTTTTTGCGGAAATATATATTTTGGAGGGTGTAAATGGACAGTACAAACGTATTAAACGAGTTTAAAAACTTTTTGGTCGAGAATGATTATAGTGAGAATACGATTTGGAAATATTTGAGGGATGTGAAGTCTTTCTTTTTATGGGTGGGAGAAAAGAAAGCGTGGAGTGCGGAGGTTTTGAGAAATTGGAAAAGAGAATTAGTTTTAAGGTATGCGCCGTCCAGCGTGAATTCGATGCTGGCGGCGCTGAATCGTTTTTTGGAGTGGCGGGGGATGGGAAATTTGAAGGTGCGCCTGCTTCGGATTCAGAAGCGGATTTTTTCGGAGGTGAAACAGGAATTGACGCGGGATGAGTATCGGAGAATGCTGAAAACGGCGGAAGCTATGGGGAAAGAACGGCTGGCGCTGATTTTGAGAACTCTGGCATCGACGGGGATCCGGATTTCGGAATTAAAGTATGTGACGGTGGAGGCACTGGAGTCGGGGGCGATTAATATATGGAATAAGGGAAAGGCAAGGAAAATTTTGCTGCCGGGGCGGTTGTGTGTCTATCTGCGGAGATATTGCAGAAGGGAAAGGTGCGTGGCGGGAAGTGTTTTTGTGAGCGGCCGGAAAAATCCGCTGGATCGTTCGAATATATGGAGAGAAATGAAAAAACTTTGCCAGTTTTCCGGGGTAATACCAGAAAAGGTATTTCCACACAATCTGCGGCATTTATTTGCGAGAACTTTTTATAAGGAAGATCATGATTTGGCGCGGTTGGGAGACATACTGGGACATTCGTCTTTGACAACGACCCGGATTTACATACGTGAAAGTGGGGAAGAATGCCGGAGAATCCTGGAACGGATGCGGCTGGTGTAGCATAAATGAGAAAATACAACGGAAGAATGATTATGTTGTATCAAGGTTAAAAGAAATCCTCTTTTATGGGGTTAATTGTAGCATAGTTTGTGCAAAAATTCAATTTATGACAGCAAAAACAAAGACCGGAGATCGAAAGAAGGCTTCGGTCTTATTTTTGTTGCCATTTTTTCCCTGAAAATGAAAAATGGATATTGAAATCTATCGTTTCAGGGGTGTTTCGATACAACATAATCATTCTTATGTTGTAAGAGAATACGTGATAGGAGGAGAAGAGGTATGTTTTGCCCGAGGTGTGGGTATGAATTGGGAGAGGATACGGAGAGGAAGTTTTAGCGGCAGATATTTTTTATGTGGAGGAAGAATTGCGTATGAAGTGTAAGCAGTGTGGAGCGGAAAACAGAGAGGGCAACTGTTTTTGCCAAAGTTGCGGAAGTAAATTGGAAACAGAAATCATTTGTGTTGCATGTGGAGAAAAAAATGATTCATCTTATTCATTTTGTAAAAATTGTGGCAGACCGTTGAATCAGAGTAAAACGTTAGTGGGAACTGCCAAAAACGAAACTTATTTGAAAACAGCGTCTCAAAATACGGATGGGAAGCAGAAAAAGTCACCGCTTTTAATTGCTGGAATTGCGGCGGTCGGCGTGGCGGCTTTATTTTTGGTAAATCAGAAGATAATTCAGCCATCCATGACATATAAAACAGCGGAAAGCCTGATGGCGGATGGTAATTATGAAGAAGCGGTTGAGAAATTTAGTGAGTTAGAAGATTATAAAGATGCGCCAGGGAGGCTTTTGGAAGCAAAATATATGCTGGCGGGCGCTCTGGTAGGAGAGAAGGAATATGATGCTGCCAGAAAAATATATAAAGAATTGGGCGATTATCAGGATGCAGCGGAGAAAGAAGAAAGTGCCAAAGACCTTCAATATGTAGAAGGAAATGAAGTGATATTTGGAACCTATGAGCAGGATGATAATTTGGAAAATGGAGCTGAACCAATCGAATGGATAGTTTTGAAAAGAGATGGCGAAAATGCATTGCTGTTAAGTAAATATGCTTTGGATGCGAAGCCATTTAATGATCAGGATGAGCCTATATCATGGGAAAAGTGTACGCTTCGAAAATGGTTAAATGAGGATTTTCTCAATACAGCATTTACCGAAGAGGAAAAAGAAGTAGTTCAATTAAGAAACGTTGATAATGGTCTAGAACAACAGTGTTATTCAATGAGCTGGATTAATGCGATGCCGGATCGTTATAAACAAAATGATACTATGGATAAAGTCTTTTTGCTAAGTACAAAAGAAGTGTACAAGAATTATAAGGAATATGTAAAAGGAGCTGAAGCAACTCAACGTGTTTTGAATATGGGAATTCGTATATATCCAGAATTGGGGAATACATGTAGGTGGTGGTTGCGTTCACAACCTGCTGATAATGCAAGATCTTCACGACTGTCAAACCCTGCTTTCGTTGATGCAGCGTATGCTTATGTAAATTCAAATTTTTTAGGTCAGATTGATAGTTCTGTTAATAATATTAAGGCAATACGTCCTGCGATATGGATCAATTTAAACAACTCGATTGTATAAATATTTTAAACACATATAGTGAAAAAATAAAGGGGTACAGCTTTATCATGGAGGAAATTAAGAAAAAGCTTGCATTAAAAAAGACAAGAGACAGGGCGTCTGAAATTAGAAGAGGATGGTTAGAGCATTCTAAGGACAGCAGATTGGAATTAGAGTTGGATCAGATAAAGAGATTAACGATGAGTATCAATGAAAATGACAGTGAACTGAGGAACGTGGATGAGGAGGAATTTGAGCATACATATTGGCAGGTACGAGGGCTGGTTGAGCGCGATAAAGTAAAAATAGAAGCGTATTCAGCACTTGGAATGATGCTGGCAGTATTGTTTGCAACGTTGGGACTTTTTTATACGGCATATACGGCAATGTTATCAAATCCAAAATCTGGAACGGAAGGGCTGGTAATATGCGGAGTCCTTTTTGTTGTTGCGATACTGTTTGTCTTTGGTTCTTTTTTGCCGGAAATATGTAGGACAAAAGAGCGTTCTTATTGGAGAATCCGTGCCATGATGATGGAAGAAATCCGAAATAACAAATGATAAGGGGGAAAAGCAATGTTTTGTCCAAAATGCGGAACTGAACTCAGAGAGGGTGCCAGTTTTTGCCCGAAGTGCGGTACAAAGATTGAAAACCGCATGGAATCAGCGGCTGCCCCGGTGAAAAAGGCACCGGAGTTTCAGGAGATCAAGAAGAATCTTCCAGAAATGAAGCAGGTGGAAACGTTTATAAAGAGTATTCCGCCGAAGATGGCAGCAGGGATCGCGGCGGCGGTTGTGATTTTGATTCTGGCGGTTAGCTTTCTGGGACGTCCGAATATGAAGAATCTTGATACGGAGAAACTGACGGAAAAGTATTTTGAAGATCAGTTGGATTATTCGGAAAATAATTATATGTATGAGGCGTGCTTCAACTATATGGCACGGGATTTGACAGCGCAGTTGACAAAAAGGGTTGCCCCTATTTTAAGGACGTTTGATTTATATGAACCGGCGCGTCTGGAGGAAGTGCAGGCACAGAGGGCAGTGGATAAGCTGACGGAGTATTTTTCGAATGAATCAAACCAGAAAAAGCTGATCAAGACGATCACCCAGTATTCGGATGTGGAAGTGGGCGAGGTCAGCAAGGAGGATGGAGTTGTCACGGCGGATGTGACGGTGGAGTATCTGGATATTTCAAGTGTCAACCAGGAGATGCTGGATGATGCCTCCAGTGTAAAAGGGTTTGCAAAACTTTTGGCGAAGGCAAATGGAATGTCGATCACGGGGGCATTGGTCACGGCATCCGGGGATGCTTCGTTTGTTCTGGATGCGTTTAAAGAAAAGGCAGAGGAGTCTGATGCGAGAAAGAGTTATACCGGAACAGTGGAATTTACATATGATAAGGATGAGAAACGCTGGGAAATCAGCCAGATGGATTCGGGACTTTTGAATGCGTATTTTGGTATACAGTAGGAGGACAAGAGAATGGGACTTTTAGAAAATTGGACAAATTCGCTTCAGGAAAAGCAGGGAAGCGGAACAACCTCCCAGAAGGGATTTGATGCTCAGATTGCGTCTACAGAGAAGCAGATTCAGGATACGCTGGCGGAGATTGGAAAGGTTTATGTGCAGCAGCACGGTCTGGATTGTGAGCCGGAGTATGTGGAACTGGTAAATCAGATTCAGAGCCTGGAGGAACAGAAGGCGGTATTGGAACGTAATAAGCTGGCGGCGCAGGGATTGCGGATCTGTGATCATTGTCACCAGATTATCACACTGGACAGTGCATTTTGCAATAAGTGCGGTTCGAAGCTGGAGCCGATCGTGCCGTCCAGCGCAGGCGGAAGATTCTGCCCGGCGTGCGGCGCGTCGCTGGCAGAAGGGGATGTGTTCTGCGTGACGTGCGGGGCAAAGGTAAATTGAGATAACCGGGGAGGAAAGTAGTCATGTTTTGCGGAAAGTGTGGAAAACAGATTGAGGATAATGCAAGGTTTTGCCCGTATTGCGGTGCAGTAAGCGGAAGAGGCGCAGCGGGCGCAGGGACGGGTGCAGCCCCGGTTCAGAAGATACAGCCGGCAGCGCCGGGAAGGGAACAAAAACCGGAGCAGCAATCAGGAAATGCTCCAGAAACAGCGAAGGAAAAGTCCGGAAAATTGAAAACTGGTCTGATAATCGGAGCCGTTGTGTGCATTGGCGTGATAGCCGTGGGGGCATGGAGATTTGGACCGGGTTTATTGGAAGGCTCAAAGGAAGAGGAAACGGTTGCATTGGAAGAGAGTATGGAAGATGAGACAGTAGCGGATGCTCTGATGGAGGTAGAGGAAGAACCGACGGAGGCATACGCGGAGAGCGAGAATCTGGTCGAGGAAACGGAAGAAACGGAAGAGCTAGAGGAAACAGAAGAGCTGGAAGAAACAGAAATGCTGGCGGATGATGGGACGCCGCCGCGGGTGTTTGGAACACTGAATGATGATTATATTCTCCCGGAGTGTACAACGAGATATTATACGGTTGAGGAACTGCGGAATATATCGCCGGATGAACTTAGAATTGCAAAGAATGAGATTTATGCGAGACATGGACGGATGTTTAAGGATCAGGCGTTGAATGATTATTTCCGTTCGAAATCATGGTATAGACCAGTTTATACACCGGAGCAGTTTGATGCGATGGGGGATAGTGTGTTTAATTCGTGCGAGCTTGCGAACCGGGATGTATTACTAAGATTAGAGCAGGTGGTCGGGGAGTGATATGTGAATATTTGCCAACAGAGACAATATAACGCTTCAATTAAAGAAAATACATATTTTAAAGGTAGAGTGGCAAAGATGCCTTGACGTACAATAATCTGTACGTTATAATCAAAGAAAAAGGAAAGAGGTGTTCAAAATGCTGGCGGTTAATTATTCGACGTTACGTGATAATATGAAAGAGTATTTTGATAAGATTACCGATAGCTTTGAAACGTTGATTGTAACAAGGAAAAATTCCAATATGGTTATTATGTCAGAGGCAAGCTATAATAGTTTGATGGAAACACTGCATCTTCTTGGAAATAGAGAAAACTATGATCATTTGATGAAATCGGTCGCTGAATATAAAAAGGGAGCGGTATCGGTGCATGAAATTACGGAGGACTAGGTGTGAAATCATGGACAAATGAGGCGTGGGATGATTATCTTTATTGGCAATCACAGGATAAAAAGACAATAAAACGTATCAATCAGTTGATTAAGGATATTGAGCGCAACGGGAATATGAATGGTATCGGGAAACCGGAACCGTTGCAGTATGAGCTGCAGGGCCTCTTTAGCCGGAGAATCGATGAAACCAATCGACTGGTATATGTAAAAAAAGATGATGTAATAACGATTATTTCCTGTCGTTATCATTACTAGAGGTTATAAAAAGATTTTTTTGTGGAATAAGTGGGATGCCGTATGAATTTTAGTACGGCATCCCATTTTTTCTACATTTATGAATCTTTTGTGAACCTATGGAATCTCCCTCCCGAATCTGCTAAAATACAGACAGATTGAGGATGTAGTAAAAATAAATGAGGTGATGATTTTATGGAAAAAATTAAGATAATGGTTGTAGATGACGAGGCGAGAATGCGGAAACTGGTGAAGGATTTCCTTTCGGTGAAGGGCTATCAGGTGCTGGAAGCCGGGGACGGTGAGGAGGCGGTGGATCTGTTTTTCCAGCAGAAGGACATCGCGCTGATCCTTCTGGATGTGATGATGCCGAAGATGGATGGCTGGGAGGTTTTGAAGACGATCCGCAAGTATTCGCAGGTGCCGATCATCATGCTGACGGCGCGGGGCGAGGAGAGCGACGAGCTGCAGGGCTTTAATCTGGGCGTGGATGAGTATATTTCCAAGCCGTTCAGCCCGAAGATTCTGGTGGCGCGTGTGGAGGCGATTCTGCGCCGGAGCAATGGAGGCAGTCAGGATGTCATCGATGTGGGCGGCATCCACATTGATAAGACGGCGCATCAGGTCAGCGTGGATGGAAAGCCGGTGGATTTGAGCTACAAGGAATTTGAACTGATGACCTATTTTGCGGAGAATCAGGGAATTGCACTTTCAAGAGAGAAAATTCTGAATAATGTATGGAACTATGATTATTTCGGCGATGCGCGGACGATCGATACGCACGTGAAGAAGCTTCGGAGCAAGCTGGGAGACAAGGGCGAGTATATCAAGACGATCTGGGGCATGGGCTATAAATTTGAGGTAAGCGAATGAAACGTTCGATCCGCTGGAAATTTACAATCATATTTGCCGGGCTGATGACGGTTGCGATCGCACTGATCTGGTGCATCAACAACTGGTGCCTGTCCGGGTATTATCAGAATTATAAGATTCACACGCTGGAAAAGGGGTACCGGGCGATCGATGCGATTATCCAGGATGAGGTTCGAAATGGCGAGAGTTCGCTGGAGGATGCACAGGCGGAGTTGAATTCCGGCTGGAAGGAGTATCGGAAATCGAACCGCATAAGTTCTGATACAGGGGCCTCTGCGGATGCTTCGAAGGATTGTTCGGGGCAGACCGATGAAAATGCGACGGCGGATGATGCGGCCGGTGAAACGGAGGACGCCCTGGATGAATATGCGGAAGGCGATACCGTTGTGCTGGAGGAGCCGGAGGATGGTTCAGCGGATGCAGTAGATGAATCAGAAGCATCGAGCGGCGGCGTGCGGCTGGCCAATGTGATCCGCGAGCTGCGTGACCGGTCCAATATTTCCCTGCTTTTATACGATAGTGAGAGCGATCAGACGCTGGTTTCGTCTGCACGCGATGTGGAGGTCATGCGTGACCGGGTGCGCCGGTATATCGTCGGGCACGAGGAAACCCATCGGGAGGTTCTGCGGGAATACGACAACTACAAGATTCAGAAGACCTTTGATCCGAGAAGCAAGACGTTTTATCTGGAAAGCTGGGGATTTTTCTCGGACAATGCGACGATTTTCATTATGACGATGCCGATGGAGAGTATCCATGAGAGTACGGCGATCTCAAACCGCTTTCTGATGTTTGTCGGAATCGTGGTGATTCTGGCAGGAAGTATCCTGATTTATTTTATTACCCGGCATATCACGATGCCGATCAAGCGCCTGTCGGAGCTGTCGGAAAAGATGTCTAACCTGGATTTTGATGCGCGCTATGAGACAAGCAGCCGCTCGACGGAGGAGATAGACACGCTTGGAAACAGCATGAATGTGCTTTCGGAGCGCCTTAAGACGACGATCGGGGAGTTGAAAGAGGCGAATGCACAGCTTAAGAAGGATATCGATGAGAAGGTGCAGATCGATGAGATGCGGAAGGAGTTTATTGCAAACGTATCACATGAACTCAAGACGCCGATTGCATTGATTCAGGGGTATGCGGAAGGACTCGTCGAGGGCATGGCTGAGGACAAGGAGAACCGCGATTACTACTGCGGCGTGATTATGGACGAGGCCGGGAAAATGAACCGGATGGTGCGCCAGCTTCTGACGCTGACGGCGCTGGAGTTTGGCGGCGAGCGGTTGTCGGTGGAACGGTTTGACCTGACGGAACTGATTGCCAGCGTGATATCTTCCTCCGGTGTGCTGCTTAAGCAGAATGAGCTGACCGTGGAGTTCGATGAGAAGAAACCGGTTTACGTCATGGGCGATGAATTTAAAATAGAAGAAGTCATCACCAATTACCTGACGAACGCGATTCATCACGTGGGCGGTGAGGAGAAGAAGATTCAGATCCGGATCGACCATCGGCGCGATGGGAAAGAGGTCTGCGTGGAAGTATTTAACACCGGCACCCCGATTTCGGAAGAGGCACTTCCAAACCTCTGGACGAAGTTTTACAAGGTGGATAAGGCGAGAACGCGCGCGTACGGCGGCAGCGGCATCGGGCTTTCGATCGTCAAGGCCATCATGGAGATGCACCACAAGGCATGCGGCGTGAAAAACCATGAGGATGGCGTGGAATTCTGGTTTACGCTGGATACGGCAGGCAAGGAGGCTTAAGATAGTATAATTCAGAAACAGGAGATAGAAATCAGATTTTGCAGCAGAAAATTTTGTGATGAAAAAGATGAAGAAGCTGGTAAGAAATACAAGCAAAATTTTGCCAGATACAGAATCTTAAAATCATGAAATACGTTTCAGAATTGTGATTTGTGTCATATGTTATATGATATAAAATTACTTGAAAATACAGGGCATTTTGGCAGCTTGGGACGAAGAGGTTTTGTTCCCATATGGTCGAAATTCCCTGTATTTTTGGGCTTTTTTGTCGGAAATTAAATTCTTAAATAAATATAAAAGTTCCGTCATTTCCTTGACAACGAAAAGAAAAGAAAATATAATAACAACGTAACAAGATTTAATAATTATGTAACATTTCGACCGATAGATAACACCACAGCGATTGGAACTCAATTCTTTTGTTTCAGCAATATCTGCGGGAATCACAAAATCTAATTAAGGAGTTTTGAAGCATGAATTTAAATAGAACAAAAAAACTTTTCGGTATGGTATGCGTATGCTCAATGCTGACCATCGGTAGTGCACAGGCAGCTTTTGCGGGTCCGTCTACTGGTTTTGAGAGTGATATGGTGGCAACCGTGGCATCGAACGTTTCGATCTACGCGGATGAGGACGAGACCTCAGAAGTAGTAGCGATGGCAGAGAAAGGCGAGTCCTACGATGTCGTTGGCAAAACAGATGATAACTGGATCAAGGTAGCTGCCGGTGAGATGGAAGGCTATATGAAGGTACAGAGCAATGTGATTCTCAGCAAGGCAGAGGAAGCCGCTGCAGCCGCAGACGCCTTTGTAGCAGAGCAGAGCAACCTTTCGACGAGAGAGCAGTTAGTCAATTACGCGCTGCAGTTTGTCGGCGGACGTTATAAATTTGGCGGAAGCGATCCGCACACAGGTGTTGACTGCTCCGGTTTTACAAAATATGTCATGCAGCATGGTGCAGGCGTCAGCCTGAGCCGTTCTTCTACTTCCCAGTCGAAACAGGGAACCGCAATCAACGCATCCCAGATGCAGCCGGGCGATCTGATTTTCTACGGAAGCGGAAAGGGAATCAACCATGTAGCGATGTACATCGGCGATGGCAAAGTAGTACATGCTTCAACCGAAAAGACTGGCATCAAGACTTCCCCGTGGAATTACCGTACACCGGTTAAGATTGTGAATGTGCTGGGCTAAATTTGATTCCGGTATTCTGTAAGATTTACATAGGCTTATAGCGATAAAAAAGAAAATTAAAATTTATAAAACATCTGTGTCGGGCCTCTCTTAAAAGGGAAGCCGGATGCAGATGTTTTTGTTTCATCGGAAAATGCGTCCTATCAAAAAGTAAAAATATCCTGCATACTTTTTTTAGAAAATTCCATACTAAAACCTGTAACAAGGAAGTGACGGTCTGGAAACGTTATAGATGAAAGGCCGGATCGTCACTGGGAAAGCCGGACAGGGCAGGAATTTAGGAGGAATGATTTATGTCAAGCAAAAACAGTTACAGTAACTATGACAACAGTGCAGAGAAGAACAGCAGCAAAAATCCATCCAAAAACAGTTCGAATTACGGTTCCAACCAGAGTCAGAACCGCATGCAGAATCAGAGTCAGAACCGTTCCCAGAACAGCTCTAAAAACCAGCACCAGAATAAGACAGAGGATGATTACAGCGATTGCGACTGATGAAGCAGACAGATAAGAGAAGGAAATAGCGAATGCCGGGAATGTGGAATAGCCATCGTTCCCGGCATTTTTTCGCTTGTATGTTTCTGGGATAAAATTTCTGTGGGGTAGACAGCCAATGTATATGCCGACACCTGTCCAGCGGACAAAACATATATTAATATTACATAGAGGCAAAAATGAAAGCAGGTTCTGTCAGGAACCGTTTCTGTATAAAATTGGGAGGGATGACGGATGTATCAGACTATACCGGTGCGGTATCTGGATGAATGGCTGGAGCAGGGATACGCGGGACGCCTGATAGACCTTCGGACACCGGAGGAATACGGTGCGTCCCATCTCTGTGAGGCGGAAAATATGCCGTTTTTCTGGCTTCGGGACCACCAGCAGGCCATCACGGGGGAACGCCCGCTTTTGTTTTACTGTGCAAGGGGAAGTGAAAGCCTTCTGGTATGCGGCTGGTATGACCGGATGGGGTACGAGGTGTACAATCTGGGCGGCGGTTACCGTTTTTATCAGGGAAAGTATCAGTGCAGTTTGGGATAAGGTAGCCATTGACAGATGCAAACCAGTCAACTAGAATAAAAATGGTGAAGACTGTAATGCGTTCAGACGCGCATATTTGCAATGAAATATGTAATGCGAAAATAAAAAGGTCCTTTGTATGAAAGAAATACCATGCGGACCCCACAGAGAGATAAGAGGAAAAAAGATTGGAACGATATGAACTGATTGCTCCCTGTCATTTTGGACTGGAAGCTGTGTTAAAAAAAGAAGTAGTAGATCTGGGCTATGAGGTCACAGAGGTGGAAAATGGCCGTGTGACATTTATCGGAGACGCGGAGGCGATCTGCCGTGCAAATATTTTTCTGCGGACGGCGGAACGTGTCCTTTTAAAAGTAGGAAGTTTCAAGGCCGTGACGTTTGACGAGCTGTTTGAGGCGACCCGCGCGATTCCGTGGGAGAAGTATCTGCCGAAGGACGGCAAATGCTGGGTCAAGAAGGCGTCATCTATTTCTAGTAAGCTGTTCAGCCCGTCGGATATCCAGAGAATCATGAAAAAGGCGATTGCCCGCCATATGCAGGAGTATTACGATCTGGACCGGATGCCGGAGACGGGAAACGAATATCCGCTGCGCGTCTTTTTCTATAAGGATCAGGTGACAGTTGGCATCGATACGAGCGGTGAGTCGCTGCACAAGCGCGGTTACCGCCAGATGACGAGCAAGGCGCCGATCACGGAGACGCTGGCGGCGGCACTGATTCTTCTGACCCCGTGGAAAGCGGACCGGATTCTGGTCGATCCGTTCTGTGGAAGCGGTACGTTTCCGATCGAGGCGGCGATGATCGCGGCCAATATGGCACCGGGCATGAACCGTTCGTTTTTGTCGGAGAACTGGACGAACCTCATTCCGAAAAAATGCTGGTACGACGCGATCGATGAGGCAACGGAGATGGTAGATGATACCGTGAAGGTGGATATTCAGGGCTATGATATCGACGGTGAAGTGATCAAGGCAGCCAGAGAAAATGCGGAGAGAGCCGGTGTGGACCACATGATCCATTTTCAGGAGCGGCCGGTTGCACAGTTGAGCCATCCGAAAAAATATGGCTTTATCATCACGAACCCGCCGTACGGCGAGCGTATCGAGGAAAAGAAGAACCTTCCGGCGCTCTATAAGACGATCGGTGAGCGGTTTAAGGCGCTGGATTCCTGGTCGATGTATCTGATTACCGCGTATGAGGATGCGGAACGCTATATCGGCAGAAAAGCGGACAAGAACCGGAAGATCTACAATGGTATGATGAAGACGTATTATTATCAGTTTATGGGTCCGAAGCCGCCGAGAAGAAAAACGGGGGATGAGGTTGAAGCGTAAGGTATTCTATGGGGCACTGCTGGTGCTTTTGCTTGGATTTCTGGTACGCGAGAACCGCCTGATTCATATTCCTAAGCAGGTGGAAAGGACAAAGGAGAGCGCCGAGTGGCAGCCGGAGTGGTATGAGAGGATGGCAGAGGAAGTCAATGAAAGCCCGATCACGCTGGAAATCGACGGAACATCGGTGGATACGAAGCTTGGAAGTCTGCGTATGGCGCAGGACGGGCAGTTTATGATGCCGTATGGGATGCTGCCGGATACGATCTCCTGTACAGCGCTTCTCTATGATGGAAACCGTCTGGTGATGGAACGCGGAAATACCCATGCGGAGATGACGGTCGGAAGTACGGAACTTTTGCTTGGCGGGAAGAAGCAGACGCTTTCTGCTGCACCGGAATGGGAAGATGGAATCCTGTATGTGCCGCTTCAGGCGGTGACGGAGGCATTTTCCTATGAAAAAAATTGGGATGCGGAGAACCGGAAGATGACGTTGACCGGATCGGAGGATGCGTCTACCTTTCTGCCGGAGGCGTATGATTACCGGAAGGTGGGCCGTGCGCCTGCGGTGAAGAACCAGGGCAGTCTTGGAACCTGCTGGGCGTTTGCCTCGGTGATGGCGCTGGAAAGCCGTGTCCGGCCGGAGTGGAACGTCAGCTTTTCGGAGGATCATATGTCGCTTCGAAACAGCTTCCATCTGTCTCAGAATGCCGGGGGCGAGTATACGATGTCGATGGCCTATCTGCTTGCCTGGCAGGGACCGGTACTGGAAGAACAGGATCCGTACGGTGATGGATATTCACCTGCCGGGCTGAGTCCGGCCTGTCATGTCCAGGAGATACAGGTTCTTCCGGAAAAAGATTATGAGGCGGTCAAACGGGCAGTGTATCTGTACGGAGGTGTGCAGAGCTCCCTGTATACGGCGATGGTCAGTGACCGCGACGATACACATTATTACCGGAGAGAGACGGGGGCGTACTGGTATAACGGCGATGAAAAACCGAACCATGACGTCGTGATCATCGGCTGGGATGATCATTATTCGAGAGACAACTTTAACCAGCCGCCGGAGGGCGACGGTGCATTTATCTGTGCGAACAGTTGGGGCGGCGAGTTTGGGGACGACGGATATTTTTACGTCTCCTATTATGATACAAACATCGGAATCCACAACATTCTCTATGCAGGAATCGAGCCGGTGGACAATTACGACCATATTTACCAGACGGATTTGTGCGGCTGGGTCGGGCAGCTTGGCTACGGCAAGGAGACGGCGATGTTTGCCAATATTTATACGGCGGCGCAGAAGGAAGAGCTGGCGGCTGTCGGCTTTTATGCAACCGGGGCGGATACATCCTATCAGGTATATACCGTGACGGATGCCGAGGGCAGTTCCCAGTTCGGACGGCGCCGGAAAGCGGCTTCCGGGAGTGTCAAGAATGCAGGGTATTATACGGTTCCGTTGGAAAAAAAGGTGAAACTGGAGGCAGGCGAGCGGTTTGCCGTGATCGTCGAGATCACGACGCCGGGAGCGATACATCCGGTGGCGATCGAGTACAGTTCGCCGGATAAAGGCCTGACGGTCGATCTGGGTGACGGAGAAGGATACATCAGCTACCGGGGATCTTCCTGGGAGCGGGTGGAGACGGATCAGAACTGCAATGTATGTTTGAAGGCGTATACGAGGAATGTGGATTCATAGAGCCGATGGCTGGTGTTGGTACGGATGTGAGGAGCTGGCAGAAACCGTTTTGGAGAACGGTGACTCGGGATATGAGAAGACATGCTGTTTGAGGATAAAGGAGCGAGGAAAGTGAGCGAGAAGATTATATTTGCGACGGGAAATGCGGGAAAGCTGAAAGAGATCCGGGAGATTTTAAAGGATTTGAACCGTGAGATTATCACGATGCGTGAGGCCGGATTTGAGGGTGAGATCGAGGAAAACGGAACGACCTTCCGGGAGAATGCCGAGATCAAGGCGAAAGCAGTCTGGGAGAAGACCGGCGGCATCGTGCTGGCGGATGACTCAGGATTAGTGATAGATTATTTAAATGGTGAACCGGGGGTTTATTCGGCCAGATATCTGGGGGATACGCCGTATGAGGAGAAAAACCGGATTCTGATTGAGCGCGTGAAGGATGCGAAGGGCGCGGAGCGGAGTGCACGTTTCATGTGCAATATCGCGGCTGTGCTGCCGGATGGCCGGGTGCTTCACACGGAGGCGGCGATGGAGGGCGAGATTGCCGAGAAACCGGCTGGAAACGGCGGTTTTGGCTATGATCCGATTCTCTGGCTGCCGGAGTACGGCAAGACGTCGGCGGAACTCACGATGGAGGAGAAAAACCGCATCAGTCACCGGGGCAAGGCGCTGGAGCGGATGAAGGACGCGCTGAAGGAGGCGCTTGGCGAGTGATGAAAAAGATATTGATTACAAGTGACACCCACCGTCGGGATGGCAATCTGCTGGAAGTCATCCAGAATGAGGCGCCGTTTGATATGTTTATTCATCTGGGGGATGCGGAAGGAAGCGAGGACATGATTACGTCCTGGTGCAAGGAGCAGAATCCGGACTGTGAGGTCTATATGGTGCTGGGAAATAATGATTTTTTCTCCCATCTGGACCGGGAAAAGGAGATTTCGATTGGAAAATACCGCGCGTTTCTGACTCACGGCCATTTCTACAGCGTGTCGGTCGGAGCGGAACGCCTGATTGACGAGGCGCAGGATCGCGGCGTGCAGATCGCGATGTTTGGACATACCCATAAGCCGTACCTGGAGCGGCGCGGTGACCTGACGGTATTAAATCCGGGCAGTCTTTCCTTTCCGCGTCAGGAGGGCAGACGCCCGAGCTATATGATCATGGATCTGGACGAGGAAGGCGAGGCGCATTTCACGACCTGCTATCTGTAGCGGTCTGTTCATGTGCGGTGAAAAAGCGGTTCCTGTTTACAGGCAGGCACTTTTGAAGCGGAAAAAGAAAATTTCCGCATATTGACGCATTTTCGGTAAATTGTTATAATGAGGGAGATTGTGATAAAAATATTTATCAATCATTCAATCGAGCAAACACAGATGCCGGGGACGGAAGTTCCGTTTCCGAGGCAGGAGTACAACATGAAACTGGAAGCTTTAATTCAAAATATGACGGATCAGATCAAAGAGGCGCAGCTAAAACTTGGTTATGCCAGGGAGACGATGCGCCTTTATTATCCACTTTCTTCCCTGAATGCGATGCTGGAGACGCAGGAGACGGACATCCGGGAGCTGGCGAAGAAGATACGGCATGAACTGGAGGCGGAGGCTGAGAAGGTTTCCGGCGCGTCGGCCGGTGGACAGGCATCGGAAGCAGTCGAAGATGAAAGGCTGGCTGGCAGTATCCAGAAAATGCCGGAACAGGCAGTCCGGGGGGCGGGACTGGGAGATACTCAGATCCGGATTCACGCCGACCGGATCGTTTTTACGATTCCGCCGGATTTTGTGGAATATGTCCATCAACATGTGCCGGATCCGCCATTTTTAAAAGAACTGATTCAGTTATTTCAGGAAAAGCATGCCTGCACGAAGGAAGAGATTACCGCTGTATTTGGAAAATTCGGCGCGTATGAGTGTCGGCAGATGCCGGACGGCATGGATTTTGGTTATGTCATTTATTTTACAGACAGCCGCATCGATGCGTATGATTACTGCATCCGCGAGGAGATGGGACACACGATTTACCACCGCTTTGCACGGGCTGATTTTGAGACACTGATGGAGATGTAGGCGCAGAAAGAGTTTACGACTACATGGGAATAAAAAGGAGATTAGACGGATGGAAAACGAGACAAAGCAGACCAATACCAATGAGCAGGAACCGGATATCTTCGCACAGAAGTTAAGAGAGGCAGATTCCTTATATGCCATTCTTTCCGGCTGTACGAAAGAACCGTATGTATACTGTGATCCGGAGACGATGGATGATGCCATTCTTCTGTATACGGATGAGGAGGGCGCAAAGGCAGGCGCACAGAAGCTGGCAGAGCAGCAGATCCCGGTGGGAATCGCGAAGGTAGACAGAAAGAGTCTTCTGCTTTTCTACACCAGCCTTTACACGATGGGCGTCAATGCCGTTCAGGTACACGTGGGCGATGAGCAGAAGATGATTCAGTTGACCGAGTTTGTACGACGCAAAGACCCGGAGGAGAGCAAGAATGGAAAAGTCTGGGTGGAGAACCCGGAACTGCATCTGACAATGCTTTACTATATGCAGATTCTGCGCCGCCAGCCAAATCAGGAGATTACGCCGGAATTAAATGATTTACAGGAGGAGATCGGCGCGCACTTCACGAAAGGCCGTTATATCGTGCCGCTTCCGGAGGAAGGAAACGGTATCCCGCTGGTTAAATTAAAGAGCGGAGATATTTTCCAGCCGATCTTTACCGATGTGATCGAGTTCCAGCGCTTCAACCGTGAGAAGAAATTCCGCCCGGTTGTCGTAGATGCGATCAAGCTGGCGCAGGTACTCCCGGAGGAGGCTAAGGGCATCGTCCTCAATCCGCTGGGCGTCAATATGCCGCTGACCGTGCAGAAGGTAAAGAAACAGCCGGAGGCACCGGTACAGAAACCGGTATCCGTAGAAGCACAGATCGATGCAGCCATCCGTGAGGTTCAGGCAGAGGCCGGACGGGAGTAGGAAAGGAAATAATATATGTATCAGGCAGCAGAAGCAAGATATGAGAAAATGACCTACAACCGCTGCGGAAACAGCGGGCTCAAGCTTCCGGCGGTTTCGCTGGGTTTCTGGCACAATTTTGGCAGCACCGGCGTCTATGAGACGATGCGGAAGATGTGCTTTACCGCCTTTGACAACGGCATCACGCATTTTGACCTTGCCAATAACTATGGGCCGGAACCGGGAAGCGCCGAAGAAAATCTGGGACGGATTGTAAAAGAAAATTTTATGCCGTACCGCGACGAGCTGATTATCAGCACGAAAGCCGGATATGAGATGTGGAACGGCCCTTACGGCAACTGGGGCAGCCGCAAATATCTGCTTGCAAGCCTGGATCAGAGCCTTACCCGCCTGGGACTTCCGTATGTAGACATTTTCTATCATCACCGGATGGATCCGGAGACGCCGCTTGAGGAGACGATGGGCGCGCTCGATCAGGCAGTTAAGAGCGGTAAAGCCCTCTATGCAGGACTCTCCAACTACAACGGAGAAAAAATGCAGGAGGCCGCTGCGATTTTACGGGACTTAAAGTGCCCGTTCGTCATCAATCAGAACCGCTACAGCATCTTTGACCGTACGATCGAAAACAACGGCTTAAAAGAAGCCGTTGTCAAAGAAAAGAAAGGTCTGATTGCATTCAGCCCGCTCGCACAGGGAACCTTAACCGATCGTTATCTGCACGGTATCCCGGCTGACAGCCGTGTCATGACGGACGGCAGATTCCTCAAAAAAGACCAACTCACCGGAGAAAAAATGACTCAGATCTGTGCCCTCAATGAGATAGCCGAACAGAGAGGCGAAAAACTCTCCCAGATGGCCCTCAAATGGGTCATGAAAGACCATGTGGTTACGAGCGTCCTCATCGGCGCGTCCAAACCAGAGCAGATATTAGATAATCTGAAAATGCTGGATGGGGCACCGTTGAGCGAGGAAGAGTTAGTCAAAATTGATCAAATTTGTGGGTTAAAATAAGTATGACTGCGTTTTTCTGATTATGCAGAGAAATAATGGAGTATGAAATACATAAATTCTTACATGGAATGGGTTATAATTACTGCTGTCCCATTGTATATTTTACATTTGTTTTATCCTTATAGTTATCGAGAAGGATTTCCATATGATGATCCGCCACCAAAGTTTTTGGGTTCATTCTCATTGGGACAATTAGTACAATTCATTATCCAGATATTCACTTTACCGCTTATTCCATTTGCTGCGCTTCCGTTGCAATTTTTAGGAAAGGCAGCAGAGGTAGTCCTTATGATTTTGGTGCTTATATGGGGATTTGGCCCCAGAGCACTTTCTAGAAAAATAGATGGCTGGTAACAGAAAAAGCGTCCGCTGCTTTTGTGGCAGGGACGCTTTTTCTGTGATAGATGTAATATGTTCAATTTTTGGCGTTTTAGTCACTTTATGAGATTATATCGATTAAATT
Source organism: Otoolea sp. (assembly GCA_050875065.1). Lineage (GTDB taxonomy): Bacteria > Bacillota > Clostridia > Lachnospirales > Lachnospiraceae > Otoolea. Next base: position 24,880 of record JBNMLY010000017.1, read on the forward strand.
ACACGATAAAATTTATTTGATTGCCACCACCACTCGGTTCGGCAGGCAAACCACAGACTCCCCACTCTCCGAGACACTTCCCTGCTTCACACAAAGTTTATCCGGGCAGTCCGCCTCTTCAATCCGTGCACATCCGTCATGGATCACCAGATGATTCTTCCCACCCTGATATCCATCAATCCAGGTGTCCACCTCTTCATCCAGCCGATAGGTGGCAATGGTCGTTCCATCGACGCTGACATCGACGGTGAAAGCATCCTTTTGGCGCTGCAGCCGCCCAAACAGAAAGCCGATGAGTATGATGGCAAACAGTACCAGAATAAGAATCCCTTCATTCCGCCGTTTCTGTCTGGAAGCATCCGGCACAGATGCTTCTGTTTCCATTCTAGTTTTCTTTGATTTCATCGATAAATGCCTCCGCCCCGTCCGAGTAAATCAGTTCATAGTCATCCGTGATAAAATAAGCGTAAATTCCATCCATCGAATTGATGAGCTCCAGACCTTTTTCCAGTCCCATCGAGAAACAGGTTGTGCTGAGCACATCGCCGTCCACCGAGCGCGGGGAGACGATCGTCACGGCAACCAGTCCGTTCTGATAAGGATAACCGGTTTTCGGATTTAACAGATGGTGGTAATTGACGCCGTTTTCCTCGAAATGGCGCTCATAGACGCCGGAGGAAACGACGGACATATCGTTGATGTTGAGATCGGCAAACACCGTCGCATAGTCGGCAAACGGCTTCTGCAGACCGATGCGGAACGGCTTGTGGTTCGTGCGCTCGCCGACGCAGAGTACGTTGCCGCCCAGGTTGATGATGGCGCTTTTGATGCCGGATTCGGTCAGATAGTCCTTCATGCGGTCTGCGATGTAGCCCTTGGCGATGGAGCCGAGGTCGATGGTCGTGTCGGGGGAAAGGAACGTCAGGGTGTTGCCGTCAAGCCTTACATTTTCCCAGTTGACACGCGCCGCGGCCGCTGTGATCTCGCTCTCCGGCGGAACCACAGGATCCTCGCTGGTAAAATTCCAGAGGGAGCTGATCGGCTCAATCGTCAGGTCATAGGCACCGTCGGAAACCTCACTGTAGTGCAGTCCCTCGGAGATCATTGCCGCCATATCGTCGGAGACGGTAAAGGTCGTCTCATCGGCATCGCGGTGGTTCAGCTTGTAAAGTTCACTGCCCTCGATCGTCTTGCTGAATCGGTTTTCGTACTCCTGGCACATATCCACGCAGTGGTCGAGGATTGACTCATCTCGCGAATCGTAGAGTGTGATGTTGACAAATGTATTCAGCAGGAACGCGGAACGGCTGATCGGTTCCCGGCGGGATTTGCTGAAAAGAAGCGCTGCGCCGCAGCCTAAAAACACGACGGCAAGAAGCGTCAGAAGCGCCGATAAATCCTTTTTCTTCATAGAAATCTCCATTTCAAAAATAAACTTTTAAGTTTACAAAACTCAACTGATCTGTTTCAAAAAGAATGATTTCAGTTTAAAATCATCATTTTTCAAATACAGGGAAAAAACGAACTGAAATCAGCCTGCAATTACTCTAACAAAGGTTGATAGGAAAGTCAAGATGACTGTCCGGAGCAGGCCCTTTTGGAACAGGAAACCAAACGCGGCGCTTTACAAAACTAAAAATTTTTACTAATATATAAAGAGGTATGCAGAGGAGGACGAAATGCAGGGACAAGGACGAGCGGGCACATCGAAAGCCGGTAAAATCGCTTTATATGGAATGATGACGGCGCTGGCGTTTCTGCTGAGTTATGTCGAGACGCTGATACCGATCAACCTGGGGGTTCCGGGGGTAAAACTGGGACTTGCCAATCTGGCGTCGATTGTGAGTCTGTATCTGTTAGGAACCGGTGCGGCGATAGCGATTGCGCTGGTGCGTATCGTGCTGGTGGGATTTACATTTGGAAATTTGTCAATGATGCTCTATAGTCTGGCGGGCGCGGCTGTCAGCCTGTTTCTGATGGTGGTGTTTCGGCGGCTGGACTGGTTTAGCGTGACCGGAGTCAGTATCCTTGGCGGTGCGGGGCACAATATCGGACAGCTTATCGTGGCAGCGCTGGTGGTGGAGAATGCAAGCCTGTTTTACTATCTTCCGGTGCTTCTGGCAGCCGGAACCGTAGCCGGGGCGCTAATTGGCATCCTCGGAGGAATCTTGGTAAATCGCTTAAAGGGTCTGGATTTGATAAACTTTATGTAAATGGAATCCACATGAGAGCGGGGATGCACAGTGACGGTTCACAGGCAGGCATTTTTGAAACCGAAAAAGTCGTAAGATAACGAGAACGCAGCGGGATACAGGCAGATAAAGTTATAATGATAAAATGATAAGATAGAAATAGCAGGGTTGTTTTTCAGTCAGGAGGATTGGGTATGGCAGTATATGAGGCAATCAGAAATTTAGTACAGTATGGGGTCAATACGGGGCTCATCGAGGAAGCCGATCGCATTTATGCGACGAATCAGATCCTTGAGGTCCTGGGGCTGGATGAATACGAAGAGCCACAGGGTACCTGCGGGGAGATTTCCCTGGAGGAGACATTGAATACCCTGCTGGACGATGCATATGAGAGAGGCGTTTTGAAGGAGAACGGCGTGGTTTACCGCGATCTGTTTGACACGAAGCTGATGAACTGCCTGATGCCGCGGCCAAGTGAGGTGATTGCTCATTTCTGGAAACTGTATGAGGAATCGCCGGAGGCGGCGACCAATTATTACTATAAATTGAGTCAGGATTCCAATTATATCCGCCGCTATCGTGTTTCGAAGGATATGAAATGGAAAACGGATACAAAATACGGAGAGCTGGATATCACGGTCAACTTATCCAAGCCGGAGAAGGATCCGAAGGCGATCGCGGCAGCCAAGTTAGCCAAGCAGAGTGGTTATCCGAAATGTCTCTTATGCAAGGAAAATGAGGGCTATGCGGGGCGCGTCAACCATCCGGCCCGAAATAACCACCGTATTATCCCGATCACGGTCAATGACAGTCAGTGGGGCTTCCAGTATTCGCCGTATGTGTATTACAATGAGCACTGCATCGTGTTCAACGGCGAGCATACGCCGATGAAGATTGAGCGGGCTACCTTTGTAAAGCTGTTTGATTTTGTAAAGCTGTTCCCGCACTATTTCCTGGGGTCCAATGCGGACCTGCCGATCGTCGGCGGTTCGATTTTAAGCCACGATCATTTCCAGGGCGGACATTATACGTTTGCGATGGCGAAAGCGCCGATCGAGCAGAAATTTGAGATGGAAGGCTTTGAGGATGTGGAAGCCGGAATCGTCAAATGGCCGATGTCGGTTCTGCGGACCCGTTCCAAGAATCCGGACCGCCTGATTGATCTCGGGGAAAAGGTGCTGAGCGCATGGAGAACTTATACGGATGAGGATGCGTTTGTCTATGCTGAGACGGACGGCGAGCCACACAACACGATCACGCCGATCGCCAGAAAGAACGGCGATTTCTATGAGCTGGATCTGGTGCTGCGCAATAACATCACGACGGACGAATATCCGCTTGGCGTCTACCATCCGCACGCAAAGCTGCATCACATCAAGAAAGAGAACATCGGCTTGATCGAGGTCATGGGCCTGGCGGTGCTTCCGTCCAGACTGAAACAGGAGCTTGCCGATCTGGCGGAGGCGATTCTTTCCGGCAGCGATATCCGTTCCAATCCGGAGCTTGAAAAGCACGCGGACTGGGTGGATGAGTTCCTGCCGAAATATGAGCATATAACAAGTGAAAATATCAATGAAATCCTGCAAAAAGAGGTAGGTCTTGTCTTTGAGCAGGTACTGGAAGACGCGGGCGTGTACAAGTGTACACCGGAAGGACGAGAGGCATTCGCCCGTTTCCTGCGCTCGGTGGGCTTCCGATAAAGAGGAGATATGGAGAAAGATTTATTTTTAAGAAAATACCGGATTGAACAGGAAGATTTTGACGCAGCGGGCGTTTCCTGGGAGGAGCTGACCGCGATCGCGGATGATTATGCGACGATCGAGGGAAAATTGCGGGAGATTGGCAAAGATTTTGTAGATAAGTACCTGTATGATATTGAACGGGCGGGGATCCATTCCTACCGCTACCGTACCAAGGCACCGGGACATCTGCTGGAGAAGATTATCCGCAAGAAGAAGGAACAGCCGGAAAAATTTGCCCAGTTGGGGCTTGATAATTACTGGAAGTATGTGACCGACCTGATCGGTATCCGTGTATTCTTCCTGTACCGTGAGGACTGGCGTCATTTTCATGAATATATCACATCGGCATTTGAAAATGACCCGGCACAGTATGTGGAAGACAGGGAGCAGGATTTTGATGACGATGAGACGCACTGTTACATTGCGGAGCGCCCGAAGGTATACCGGAGAAATGGAGACAGCCGGATCTACGATGAAAATGTGATCGAGATCAAGTCGGGCGGTATCTACCGCTCCCTTCACTACATCATCAAATACCGGGGATATTACGTCGAGATTCAGGCGAGAACGCTGTTCGAGGAGGGATGGAGTGAGGTCGATCACGACATCGTCTATCCGTACCACAAGGACGATGTGATGCTGCGCGACTTTTCCCGTCTGTTGAACCGTCTTTCCGGTATGGCGGATGAGATGAGTTCGTATTTCCGCCGGATGAAGGTGGAAAAAGAGTGGGAGGAGCTCCTGCTCGGAGAGGATAACGTAGATAAAGAGGCAAAGCTGCTCGCGAGCATGCGGGAGATGCTGGGAAAAGAAGAAGGATAAAAAAAGATTGTTGCCGTTTACTAAGGTGCAGGCACCTGGAAGAACGGAAACATGAAGAAAATTTAGATCAAAAAACGGGCATTGGAATGATTGGAATTTACACGCTGGTGGCGGAAAATTATTTCAATGCCTGTTTTTTTGTTCATAGGTCTGTGAATTCGGTTAATTCAATTTTAATGACGCAGACCGGATAGGAGAGATGGGTATCTGGAGGCAGCTGGCTTTGTGATTTACAGATCCAGTTTCAAATCGCCTTCCTTGATCCATCCGGCCCTCCGGCACAGTGCGCCGAAGAACAGGGTCAAAATGGCTGGAAGCACGAAGCAGACAAGTAGGATGCCCGGCCACATCATCGGATTTCCGCTGCCCTGCATGGCGGTATAGATGCCGATCGGGCCGACGAGGCCGCAGGTTCCCATGCCGGAACCGGCCGGAATATTTTCCAGATGGAAAACCATCGTGGAGAGAGGTCCGGTCACCATCGAGGCGAGGGTCGGCGGAAGCCAGATTTTCGGGTTTCGGACGATATTTCCCATCTGGAGCATCGAGGTACCGAGTCCCTGTGCGAGCAGGCCGCCCCATTTATTTTCACAGAAGCTTAGAACGGCAAATCCAACCATCTGCGCACAGCAGCCTGCGGTGGCGGCGCCGCCGGCCAGCCCGTCGAGGCTTAACATGATGCAGATGGCCGCGCTGCTGATCGGAAGCGTCAGGGCGATGCCGATCAGGGCGGAAACCAGAATACCCATGAAAAGCGGCTGCATGACGGTCGCCGTTTTTACCAGATTTCCGAAGGCAGTCATAAAGGCGGAGACGCCCGGACCGACAAACTGTGCGGCGAGGACGCCGGAGATGATCGTGACGCCCGGTGTGACGAGAATATCAACCGGAGTTTCCTTGGATATAATCTTTCCAAGCTCTGCCGCGATGATGGTGGCCACGAGTGCGCCGACCGGACCGCCGAGTTCATTGCCGGCGATGCCGACGGTGGCAGCGGAGAAGAGGACGAGCGTCGGCGCCTTTAAGGCGTAGGCGATCGAAACGCCGAGTGCCGCACCGGTCGCGCTCTTGGCATAGCCCGCAATCGTGGTAAAAATTTCAACGCCTGTTTTCTCTCCCAGCGTGCCGAAAATGGTACCGATCAGAAGAGAAGCAAACAGGCCAAACGCCATCGCGCCCAGCGCATCGATGAGATACGTCTGAACGGAGATGACAACCTGCTTCCGTTTCAAAAAAGCTTTTACACGTTCCATATGGATAGAACCTCCCAGAGTAAAATAAATAGCTTACACCTGTCTTGACAGGTGTAATGAACGTTTGTATTTTAACACGAAATAAAGAAAATACAAGAGTAAAACAGAAAAAACTAAAAATTCACATAAAAAAACAAGATGTCATATAGGGGTGGATCATGGTATAATGAGCGCAAGAGAGCCATAGGGAGCTTGCTCACTTTTGGCGAACGGCGAAGTGATTGAGTGATGAAATCACGAGATAATAGGAGCACTTAACGAGGTATTTTCGAGTTTAGCGAGGTTCGAGGGGAGGTATTTCATGCAGAGACGAATTTGTCCGATTTGCGATCATCCGATCCAGCATGGTCATTATTGTTCTTTTTGTAAACAGTGGATCCGGCATCCTAATTATGTCAATGCAACGTATTATCTGAATGAGCGCCACCCGGCGCATGAGACGGACTGTGAGTATCACAATGCGGGTTCTGCTTCGTGGGAACAGCGGGCGGGAACTGGCACGGATGCCGTC
>JBNMLY010000018.1:0-25272 GCA_050875065.1 Otoolea sp.
ACCGGTAGCGGGGGCATCTGTGGCGATCAATAATTATTATGCGAGCAGTCTGAATCCGGAAAAGGAGCTGGCAGAGGCATTTTCTTCCGAAAACACACGGATGGCAGCGAGAGACGCACAGATAGAAAACGCGGCGGAGCAGACGAAAGTGGCGGCTGTTACGGAAAATGAACCGGAGGGAAAATCGGCGTCGGAGACAGGGAAGACACCGTCCTTAAAATCGCAGCCAGAGAAGAAAAATACGTCAAAAGAGACAGCAACGCATGTGGCGACTGCAAAAAAGAGTGAAACGAAAGCAGAAGATGCAGAGAAAACGGAAGAGACGGAGGCGTTGGTAAGGGCAGCCTCTAAGTCAATTTATGACAATGTCGCGATTTCGCGTGTTTCCAATTATGTCAATGTGCGTGCGGAGGCTAGCACCAGCAGTGGGGTAGTCGGAAAGATTTATAATAATTGTGCGGCTACGATCTTAAATACGGTGGATGGAGAAGGGGGAAAATGGTATCAGATCCAGTCTGGTTCAGTAAATGGATATATTAAGGCACAGTATTTTGTGACAGGAGAGGAAGCGGCAAAGGTAGCTAAGGAAGTGGGGACGACTTATGCGAAAGTAACGAATACTTCGACGCTTCGTTTGAGAGATACTCCGAGTTTGGAGGGAAAAACCCTGGATTTGATTACTGCAGATGCAGAATATGAAGTAATGGGGGAAGAAGGAAATTTTGCCAAGATCTCGGTTGACAATGATCTGGTTGGATACGTTTATAAAGATTACATTACAACCAGGGTAGACTTTAAGGAGGCGGTAACCGGAGAGGAAGAACAGCAGCAGAAAGCGGAAGATGCCAAGCTGAAACAGGAGGCAAGTGCTGCGATTGCAAATCTGGAACAGGTCAAGAAAAATGCCGAGGAAGAAAAGAAAGAAACGGTAGAGACAAAGAAAGAAACGACAACCGTACAGACCTCTTATAGTGGTACGATAGAGGCAAAAGCAGAGACAACGAAAGCGGCTGAAACGAAAAAAGAAACGACGGCAGCAGCAACGACCGCTGCCGCTAAGGAAACAACCATTGCAGCCAAGGAGACAACGTCTGCTGCGACGACCGCCGCAGCGAAGGAAACGACGACCGTTGCTGAGACGGTAAAGGCGCCGGGAAGTACGACCTCCACCGCGAATACGACGACGGCGGGGGCGGTAGGACCAGGAGCAGGAAATACGACTGGAACAACTTCGGGCACGGGAAATGTGGTTTCAAATGCAACGCGGGCTGCCGTTGTGGCATATGCTAAGCAGTTTCTTGGAAACCCATATGTATATGGCGGCACCAGCCTGACAAATGGTGCGGATTGTTCTGGATTTACGATGAGCATTTTTGCCCATTTTGGAATTTCAACCGGACGTAATTCCAGAGATCAGGCGGCAAAGGGCAAGGAAGTAGCGATCAGTGACGTACAGCCGGGGGATCTGCTTTTCTATGCGAGCGGTAATTATATCAATCACGTAGCACTTTACATAGGCAATGGACAGGTTATTCATTCAAGTACGGCAAAGAGTGGCATCAAGATTTCGCCGTCCAACTACCGTACACCATGCAAAGCAGTTTCATTCTTAAATTAATACACGCAGATAAAGGAAGTACATCGATTCTTACAGAAAATAATTGAAACTCTGTAAGGCGGTGGGAATACCGCAAAATTACGTTGCCAACCGGTTAGGAGATTTCTGACGGCTGAGGCAGGCAATTTTACGGTATTTTTCTTTTTACTTGGGAGCGCGCGCCCTCCTATGACCTCCAAATTTTGCGCATGGATTTGCGTGAGGAAGAATTGTGTCATAAGTGGCTGCGCTCGGCGGTTTAGTTCATTTATTATGTTATGAACGAAACGAAGCTACGAAAGCGGATGGCCGAAAAGAAAAGATAGAAGAATTGAGAGTAAAAACAGGAGACAAATCATGGCAGAATTGAGAGAACTTACAGTAAACCAGTTTATAGAGGAAACCGCTTCGAAAGCGTCCGTTCCGGGCGGCGGAAGTGTATCGGCACTGGTGGGCGCGCTGGGGGCTGCGCTGACGGAGATGGTGGCAAATCTGACGCTCGGAAAGGAAAAGTACGCAGAAGCGCAGGATGAGATGCAGGCATTGGCAGCCGAGGGAGCGGCTCTGCATGAGGAGCTCTTGGCGGGTATCAAGAAAGACAGCGAATCATTCAATGGGTATATGAACGCTCTGAAGCTTCCGAAAGAGACAGAAGAAGAAAAGAAAGTCCGCAGCGCGGCTTTGCAGCAGGGCTTAAAAGAGGCGACAGAGGCACCGCTTTCGATCGCGGAGTCAGCGGCGAAAATTTTCCCGATGGCAGAAGCCGTTGTAAAGAGAGGCAATAAGGGTGCCGTTTCCGATGGTCTGATTGCAGCAATGTTAGCCAGAACCGCGGTTGTGGGAGCTCTTTTTAATGTGAAGATCAATCTGGCTTCGATCAAGGACGAGAGCTATGTATCGGAACTTGAGAAAAGAGTAGAAAAACTGGAATCTGACGCGATTTTTTGTGAAAAATCAATTTTGAGTCTTTCCAAATTGTCAGACACAGTATATAATAGATAATATTCACAGTCGTCCGGCAGATTTATAAAGTTTACAGAGGGGATCATGTTCATGCGTCCATAAGTCCCATCATGTAGAAAACAGTCCGGAACAGGCAAAAACGCAAAATACAGGGAGGTACAGGACCAATGATGACAGATATTGAGATTGCACAGGCAGCGAATCCACTGAAAATCGGCGAGATCGCGCAGGCAGCAGGCGTAGACGAGAAGTATCTGGAGCAGTATGGAAATTACAAGGCAAAGGTTGACTACCGTCTTTTGAAAGAGACAGAGGGCAAGGACGGAAAACTGATTTTGGTAACCGCGATCAATCCGACTCCAGCCGGAGAAGGCAAGACGACGACGACGGTCGGTCTGGCAGACGGACTGAAACGTTTGGGTAAAAAAGTAGCCGTAGCACTTCGTGAGCCATCATTGGGACCAGTCTTTGGGATGAAAGGCGGTGCAGCTGGCGGCGGTTATGCACAGGTCGTTCCGATGGAGGATATCAACCTGCATTTTACCGGTGATTTTCATGCGATCGGAGCTGCGAATAATCTTCTGGCAGCAATGTTGGATAATCATATTTATCAGGGAAATGAATTGCATATTGATCCAAAACGCATCACCTGGAAACGTGTTGTCGATATGAATGACCGTCAGCTCCGCAACATCGTGGGTGGACTGGGACGCCGCGTGGATGGCGTGACCCGTGAGGACGGATATGACATCACGGTTGCCAGCGAGATCATGGCCGTGCTGTGTCTGGCACGCGATATCAAAGATCTGAAAGAGCGCCTTTCCAGAATGATTGTCGGTTACACGTATGACGAAGAACCGGTCACTGCAGGTGATCTGAAGGCGGCGGGCGCGATGACGGCTCTCTTAAAAGACGCCCTGAAGCCGAACCTGGTTCAGACTTTAGAGCATACACCGGCCTTTATCCACGGCGGCCCGTTCGCAAACATTGCACACGGATGTAACTCCGTCATTGCCACGAAGATGGCATTAAAACTCGGTGACTATGCGATCACAGAGGCTGGTTTCGGTGCGGATCTGGGCGCAGAGAAATTCCTGGATATCAAGTGCCGGATGGCAGATCTGAAACCTTCTGCAGTTGTTGTCGTAGCGACGGTACGTGCCCTGAAACATCACGGAGGCGTGGCGAAGGCTGACTTAAATGCAGAGAACCTGGAAGCACTCGAGAAGGGACTTCCGAACCTGATGCAGCACGTAGAAAATATTACCAAGGTATACGGACTTCCGTGTGTCGTAGCGATCAATCGCTTCCCGATGGACACCGAAGCAGAATTAAAGCTGATCGAGGAGAAATGTCAAGCAGTCGGCGTCAATGTGGCTCTGTCCGAGGTATGGGCGAAAGGCGGCGAAGGCGGCGAGGCGCTGGCGAAGGAAGTCATCCGCCTGTGCGAGACCGAGAGCGATTTCCATTACTGTTATGAGGCAGACACGACGATCGAGGAGAAGCTGGATGCGATCGTGAAGAAGATCTACCACGGCGACGGCGTGGTCCTGACAGATGCGGCAAAGAAACAGGCAAAACGCCTGACCGAGCTTGGATTTGGCAATTATCCGATCTGTATGGCTAAGACACAGTACAGCTTTTCTGACAATGCGAAGCTGCTCGGCGCACCGGAGAACTTCAAGATCACGGTTCGCAACCTGAAAGTATCCGCAGGCGCAGGCTTCATCGTAGCGCTGACCGGCGATATCATGACGATGCCGGGACTTCCGAAGGTACCGGCGGCAGAGAAGATCGACGTCGACGAGAACGGACGGATTACTGGTCTCTTCTAAAGAGCAAAATGAAATAAATATGTCCCTCATATAGTATGCGCACAGCTATAGAGCTATATGGGCGGACAGATGGCGTAACCATCAGCTGTGCGTGGCGATTGTAAAGTGGGGATCGTTCCCCACCGCCATATGAATGTAACTTAACACGACGAACAAAAAGGGGAACTGCCAGATGGCAGCTCCCCTTTTTGGTTAGGAAACTTGTCTACTTTTAGTACGAAGCGATGAATTAAAATTCTGGTTCGATTAGTCCGTAGGTGTTGCCCTTACGTTTGTAAACAACATTGACCTGCTCGGTCTCGGAATTCAGGAATACATAGAAGCTATGCCCTAAGAGTTCCATCTGTACGCAAGCCTCTTCCGGATCCATCGGCTTCATGGCGAATTTCTTTACCTTGACGATATCAACTTCGTCGTTGGAATCATACTCTTCGTTCATGAACAGGTCGGAGAATGCAACGGCCGCTTGTTTTTTATCTACAATTTTGTTTTTATATTTTTTGAGCTGACGCTCGATGATTTCTTCTACCAAATCAATCGATACATACATATCGTTGCTTTCCTGCTCTGCACGGATGATGGTGCCTTTGACAGGGATGGTAACCTCGATCTTCTGACGATCTTTCTCAACCGTAAGTGTGATATTCACTTCGGTGTCCTGATTGAAGTATCGCTCTAACTTTCCGATCTTCTCCTCTACAGCTGCTTTTAACCCCGGGGTAACATTGATATTTCTTCCAGTAATTTTATAACGCATAATCATCGCTCCTTTTTATTGGGATGGCTATAGTATACCACTTTTGGGTGTTAAATTCAACCTTTTTTGCAAAATTGTCAACACAATTAGTTTGAAATGTTGTCGAAATACTGTGTCGTTGTTTTTTTCCTCAATTGCTGCTGATTTATGGGGGATTTCGGTGTTGATTGTGTGGCGGACGGCAGAATATGGGAAGAAGAGTCGTGCAGGAGAGGGGGAAATAGGCTGTTTTTGTATATAGAAAAACAGAGAAAAAGATAGAATTTCCAGAGGGTTTGAGACAATGCGAGAGATCTTCATTTGTCAATAGATTTGCTTGTATTTTTGGAAGAAATATGCAAATTTATGAGATCTGAACAAAAAAGAAATCGAATGGCGCTGGGAAAAACGGTGGCTTCGTGAACAGGCAGAAATTGTGGATAATGTGGATAAGTCGGTGTAAAACTTCAAATTCCCGAAAAAAGGGAAAAATTGGGTGTGCAAAACTTATCCACAAATTTGGGGACAAAATGTGGATAATGTGGACAATATGGAATTCGAACATATATTTTGTGCAACTTGTCTGGTTTACCATAAATTTAGCGAGGGCATCGATGGAAAAACGTTTTACCAAGATGGAAGCGGAGAAGCTGCGGTATGCTAGGTGCGCCGGGAACGGATCCGAAGCAGAGGCAATCGTTAGAGAAGTTCCAGAAACTTCTTGACCTGCGGAAGCCGGTCGCTGGTCGGCTGGCAGAGCAGGTAGGTGTTGCGGACAAAGGGCGTGCCATCCTGCCAGAAAAGGGCTTCGGTATATCCGTCGAAATTGTTCAGGCAGATGGAAGGCAGGATGCTCCAGCCAAGCCCGTACCGCACCATTTCTTTGCAGGTATCGATGCTGTCGATCTGGAAGTTTCGGCGGATGCCGGTCAGCCCCTGTGCTTCGAACCAGGAGAAAAGCTGGGAATTTAGGCCGGAATCGGTGTTATGGCTGATATATGGGTAGTCGGTTAAAGGGCGTCCGGCATCCGCCCGGCTGCAGATCAGGCACATAGGTTCGGAGGAAATGAGAATCTTTTTGCCGTCCCAGCTATATTCGCCGCGCAGGATTGCCAGGGAGATTTCTTCCTTGGAAAGCATCTTGTAGAGCTGGCGGCTCTGCCCGGTTGTGATGTGCACCTCTACTTTGGGATAGCGGTCCGTGTAGTCCTTGAGGATCGCCGGGAGGCGGTAGTGGGCGTAGTTTAAGGAACAGCCGAGGCGCAGCGTACCGCAGACGTAGTCCTGGCTGGCGGCGGCCAGTTCTTCCATCTGTTCCATATTTTTGAGGATGGTGCGGGCGCAGGGCAGCAGGCTCTCGGCAGCCGGGGTAAAGAGGACGCCGCGCTTGGAACGGATGAGCAGCGGACAGTGCAGCTCCTCCTCCATCTTTTGGATCCGTTTGGTGATAGCGGGCTGCGTCATGTAGAGAGACTGCGCCGCCTTGGTTATATTTTTGTGCTGGTCGAGCGCCAGCAGCAGTTCATAATCGCGTTTATCCATATCGAACTCCTTATCATTCCAAATCGTTATGAATCTTGATAAAATCATACCATTTTACAGCGGATAGGACAATGAGTTATAGTATGTATAAGAAAAAATTAATAGTGAGTTTGAAACGGACCTGGCAAGAACCAATAAATGATTCGTTCAAAACACAGCATAAGGACTGCTGCCAATGTGAAAGTGAAAACGCAACATAGAAGCGGTGTGACAAAAAAGAAGATTCAATGAAAAGGCATTATAAGGGGAAGGAGAACAACTATGTACATGAAAAAATATCCATGTGTCTACATGAGAGGAGGTACCAGCAAGGCGGTATTTTTCCACGAGAAGGATCTGCCGGAGGACAAAAGCCTTTGGGATGAGATTTTCCTGAAAGTCATGGGAACACCGGATGTCAAGCAGATCGACGGTATGGGAGGAACGGTTTCCTCGACCAGCAAGATTGCGATCATTGCACCGTCGGACAAGCCGGGGGTGGATGTGGAATACACATTCCGTCAGGTGGATATCGTGATTCCGAGAGTGGACGGAAGTGCGAACTGCGGCAACATCTCATCGGCGGTTGGCCCGTTTGCGATTGATGAAGGCCTGGTTCCGGCGGTTGAGCCGATTACGGTGGTGCGGGTGTTAAATACGAACACAAACAAAATCATCGAGGAACATGTCCGCGTCGAGGACGGCCATGCGATGGTACACGGCGACGAGGTGATTCAGGGCGTACCGGGAACAGGTTCCCGTATCGATATGTACTTTGAGGATCCGGCTGGTTCCAAGACTGGAAAACTGTTCCCGACCGGACAGAAAAAAGAAGTATTCGACGTGCCGGGATATGGCCCGGCGGAGGTGACGGTGCTTGACTGTTCGAACCCGATGGTATTTATCAAGGCGTCGGATCTGGGGATCAAGGGAACAGAGCTGACCGAATTAAACCAGAACAAGGATGTGATGGAACACATCGAGCGCATCCGCGGCATGGCGGCCGTAAAATGCGGCTTCGTAGAGAACTGGGAGGATGCGCGGACGAAATCGACATCCGCTCCGAAGGTTTCCATCGTTTCTGCCCCGCAGGACTACATCAATATGGATGGAAACGAAGTAAAAGCGGATACAATGGATCTCTGCTGCCGGGCGATCTCGGTCGGTGCTCTTCACAAGGCGTATCCGATGACCGTAGCAGTCGGAACAGGTGCAGCGGCACGGATTCCGGGTACCATCGTCAATGAGATTGTCAAAGCGGCACCGAATCAGGACATCATCCGTCTGGGCCATGCGAGCGGCGTGACCGAAGTGGACGTCAAGATGGACGGCGAGAAAGTCATCAAGGGCGGCGTGACACGGACCGCGAGACGTATTATGGACGGCTGGGTATACGTGAGAGATTAGGCAACCTGACAATCAATACAAAACAGAAGAGGGAGAATGACGATGGGACTTCAGGTAATAGCACTTGGATGCCTGATTGGGGCGATTGTACTTGGATTTGTAAAGAAGACAAATGTAGGTCTTGTCTGTTTCGGTCTGGCTTTGATACTGGGAAAAATTGGCGGCATGGGCGCATCGGATATCTATAAAGGATTTCCGTATAAGCTGTTTGCAACCCTGCTCGGAACGATGCTGTTTTTCAGCCTCTTACAGCAGAATGGAACACTGGAAAAGATATCGGATCGTCTGATTGGACTTTGTGGCAAACATTTATTTTTAGTACCGATTATCATTTATGTAGTAAGTTTTGGTTTATCCGCAGCCGGACCGGGCGCGATCAGCGTTCAGTCGGTTACCGTCCTCTTTGCGGTCGCACTGGCGGTACAGATGAAGGTCAGCCCGATTCTGATGGGCGTCATGGCGATTCTCGGCGCGGTCGGCGGAACGGCTTCCCCGATTGCCCTGACGGGTATCATCGTAGGTGACATGATGACAGAGATGGGAATTGAAGGTTCCATCAACAATATTTTCATCGGTGTCAGCGTCAGCAATTTCGTCTGTGCAGCAGTGATGTACATTCTTTTAGGCGGCTACAAGCTGCGCGGCAATGCGGAGAACAGCGAGAAGAAAGTGGAAAAATTCACTCGGGATCAGTGGTTAAGCCTGATTGCCCTGGCTATCATGGTTGTGCTGGTTGTCGGCTTCTCTTATGATGTAGGACTCATCTGCTTCACAATGGCGATGATTCTGATTTTACTGGGAACTGCAGATGAAAAGAAAAAGAAAGCGATTAAGGCCATTCCGTGGAGTGTACTGATTCTGATCGCAGGTGTCAATGTCCTGATGAACATTACCCAGACAATGGGCGGTATCGACCTGCTTTCCTCCATCCTTGCATCCTTTATGATCAAACGGACGGCTGGTCCGATCATGGGCTTTACGGCAGGCCTTATGTCCTGGTTCTCCAGCGCAAATGGCGTCGTATTCCCGACCCTGATTCCGACGGTTCCAGATATCGCATCCCAGGTGAGCGGCGCATCCGTCATGCAGATTATTACCGCGATCGTGTGCAGCGCAACCGTTGCAGGTATCAG
Organism: Otoolea sp.; assembly: GCA_050875065.1. Lineage (GTDB taxonomy): Bacteria > Bacillota > Clostridia > Lachnospirales > Lachnospiraceae > Otoolea. Next base: position 9,193 of record JBNMLY010000018.1, read on the forward strand.
CCCGCTTTCAACCGGCGGCAGCCTGATTCTGGCAAGCTATGCACAGGAGACGGACTGCAGCGATAAAGAGCAGCAGAAGATGTTTGGTACACTGTTTGCACTGTCCGCAACGGTCGTTGTGATTGTGTGTGTACTGACCTTTGTCGGAGTGACGAGCTTCGTTGGATAATTGACAGAGTTAAGATGAGAAAATAGAAGTTCAGAAACCTGCAACCTGAATGTCATTTTGAAGGAATTTTGGTTTTGAAAATGGAACAGGCGGGTTTCTGAACGAGAGTTACATGAAAATTTCAGAAAAAGACAGGGAGAATCTACCATGAAACAGTTCGCATATGTAGGATGCCGCACCACCAAAGAGCGCAACGCCCGCGGCAAAGGCATTCGGATTTTTGAGATAGAAAATGGAACCTGGAAACCGGCTGGACTTTTAGAAGGTCCGGTCAATCCGTCCTACCTCTGCTTAAATGAGGCGCAGGATATGCTCTATGCCATCCACGGCGATTACAGCGAGGTCAGTGCATACCGGATTCAGCCAGATGGAAATCTTGTCTACTGCAACACGGTCGGCACGCACGGAACGAATCCGGTGCATCCGGTGCTTGGCCGGAGCGGAAAATGGCTGTATGTGGCAAATTTACAGACCGGTGCTGTTTCACTGATTCCGGTGCTGGAGGACGGAAGCCTTGGAAAAATCAAGGAGCTGTACTTCATTTCCGGCAACGGCGGTCCGGGTTATATTTCCCATCCGCATCAGACGATGCTTGACCGGAGCGGACGCTGGCTGGCAGTTCCGTCGCAGGGACGTCTTCAGGGTGTTGGAAAAATCACATTATTTGAAACAAACGGAACAGAAGGAACACTTCGGGAACATTTCGCCGTCAAGGGTCGCACGGGTGCAGAGCCGAGACACTGTGTATTTGCACCGAGCAACCGTTTCTGTTACTGCGTCAATGAGAAGGACAGCACGGTAGCGGCGTACCGATTTGACGAAAACGAGGGAACGCTGGAACCGATGCAGATTTTGACGAGCCTGCCGGAGGACTACGCCGGAGACGGCTGGGCGAGCGCGATCGATATGGACGCGGAAGGAAAGACGCTGTATGTGTCAAACCGCAAGCACGACAGTGTGAGCGTGTACCATCTGGATGCCGAGACTGGTCGGATGAGCTGGATGCAGAATAGAAAGACTGGTGGCGAACAGCCGAGATTTTTGACGGTCAGCCCGGATGGGGCGTGGGTTGTTGCGGCGAATGAGGTGACGGACACGATCGCTTGCTTCAAGCGCAATGAAGATGGAAGTCTGCAGGAAAATCCGGTAATGGTGGAGACGGAGAGTCCGGTCTGCGTGGTATTCAAGACGCGGTAGAAGAAAAAAGTAAAAAGGTGTTAGGAGAAGAGCGCGTAAAAACGTGTGATGAAACCGTATGATAAAATCGCGTGCTATTTGAATTACCGATGTATTTTGGATAGAAAAATGAGCGTGAACCGATTGGAGCGAACAGAATAGAAAGGAGCACATATATGGTAACCTTACATGAAGGAAAACAGTTTATTATAAATAACGATCACATTGCAAGTGCCGAGGAAGCGGCGAAGCTTTCTGAAGAGGCAGCAAAGAAGGAAACATTGACCTGGCAGGTGCTTTCCAAGCACAATCATTCGGACAATATGGAACATCTGGAGATCCAGTTTGACTCCATGGGCGTTTATGACAATACCTATGTCGGAATCCTCCAGACCGCCTATGCGAGCGGTCTCAAAGAGTTCCCGATGCCGTGTGTATTTACCAACTGCCACAACTGCCTGTGTGCAGTCGGCGGTACCATCAACACCGATGTACACAAATATGCAGAATCTGCCTGCCGCAAATCCGGTGGTATCTTCGTTCCGCCGCACGAGGCAGTCATCCATCAGTATATGCGTGAGATGATCGTCAACTCCGGCGATATGTCGATCGTATCCGATTCCCATACCCGCTACGGCACACAGGGTTCTGTTTCCATCGGTGAGGGCGGTCCGGAGCTTGCAAAAGCGATGCTGGGAAAATATTATGAGATCGACTATCCGGGCGTCATTGCGGTCCTTTTAACCGGTACTCCGAAGCCGTGGGTCGGTCCGATGGATGTCGCTTTGAGCATTATCGGCAAGGTATTTAAGAACAATTTCGTCAAAAATAAAGTACTTGAGTTCATTGGACCGGGTGTACACAGTCTGTCGATGGATTTCAGAAACGGTATCGATACGATGACAACCGAGTCGGCCTGTCTGTCTTCTGTATGGGCGACCGATGATAAGGTAAAAGAGTATTTTGAGATCCACAAACGTCCGCAGGGCTTCAAAGAGATGACTCCGGGCAATGCAGCACTCTATGACGGCGTGGTAGAGGTAAATCTGGACACGATCGTTCCGATGATCGCGCTTCCGTTCCATCCGAGCAACGCATATCCGCTGGCAGATGTCATCGCAGAGCCGGAGAAATACTTAAAGATGGTAGAGAAAGAGGCAGAGCGCGTCTTTGAGAACAACAAGGACATCCACCTGGATCTCTGCTCCAAGATTCACGACGGCAAGATCAAGGTCGATCAGGCGGCGATCGCGGGCTGTGCGGCAGGTTCCTTCGAAAATATTTACGCCGTTGATCAGATTGCGAAGAAGATGAACAAGGGACTGGGAACCTTCCCATTCAATATTTATCCGGCATCCCAGCCGATCATGTATGAATTAAATAAGATCGGCGTCTTAAATGACCTGATGGGATACGGCGTGCGCGTGAAAACTGCATTCTGCGGCCCGTGCTTCGGCGCGTCGGATGCACCTGGAAACAACGATTTCTGCATCCGTCACAGCACCCGTAACTTCCCGAACCGTGAGGGAAGCAACCCGGCAACCGGTCAGATCGCATCCGTTGCGCTGATGGATTCTAAGTCAATCGCGGCCACTGCCTTTAACGGCGGCTACTTAACTTCCGCAGAGGACTGCCCGGTTGTATTTGAGACACCGTCCTATGAATTTAATGAGCACATTTATGAAAATATCGTGTATAATGGCTTTGGAAAAGCAAAACCGGAGACGGAGATCGTTTACGGACCGTCCATCAAGGACTGGCCGGAGATGGAGCCGTTAAAAGAGAACCTGCTGTTACAGGTAGCCAGCGTGATCCGCGACGAAGTGACGACGACGGATGAGCTGATCCCGTCCGGCGAGACGGCATCCTACCGTTCCAACCCGTACAAGATTTCAGAATTTACCCTGATCCGCAAGGATCCGAAGTATGTCGGCCGTGCGAAAGCGGCGCAGGAGTACGAGAAAGCCCGTCTGGCTGGCGACAGCGCGAAGGCTGGCGAGTTCTATCAGGTTCTGCAGGCAGCCGGTGTGACGACGCCGGTTGAGGAGCTGATGCAGACAACCGGTATCGGGTCTGTGCTGTATGCAAAACGTCCGGGCGATGGTTCAGCGCGTGAGTACGCGGCAAGCTGCCAGAAGGTACTCGGCGGTCTGGCTGACATCTGTATTGAGTACGCGACCAAGCGTTACCGCAGCAACTGCGTCAACTGGGGCATCCTGCCGTTTACCTGCGACGAGGCGGAAATTAACCTGGAGGCTGGCGAGTATGTATATCTGCCGGGCATCCGCAAGGCAGTTGAGGACGGCGCAAAGGAATTTGAGGCAACCGTCATCGGAACGGATGGCAGCAGCCGGAAGCTGAAGCTGGATCTCAAGGATGTGACCGAGGCGGAGAAGGAAGTTCTGCTGGCGGGAAGTCTGATTAACTTTTACAAAAATGCGAAATAAAAGCGGGAAGCAGGCGTTTACTTGTGAGTAAATGCTGAATCCTGTCTGTACGCCCGGAATCCCGGATGCCCGATGGGGCGGGGACTGCGGGCGTATATTTGCAGAAAGATTAAAACTGCGGGATGAAGAAAGTGCTGAAAGAGAAAGGGGAGCAAAGTTTATGAATATAGAAGAAATGCAGGCGCAGAGAGACGCCGATTACGAAAAATACAAGGCGGAAGGACGCATCTGGGGAACGGTTCCGCGTGAGAAGATCGCGCGGATCCGGATCCCGCGTACCAGTAAAGAGGTAATTAACCGCTATTATGCCCTGGAGGACATGAGCACGGCGGTATCGGATATTCTCGATACCTACGGTATCCACGGTGCGGTTCCGAACACCTATTTAAAACCGGTGAAAGCGGGTTCCCGCCTGGTCGGAACGGCAGTGACCGTCCGCAGCATCCCGTCCCGCAAGACGGCGACGCAGGGACAGCGTGATAAGGACAAGATCCTGATGTCTACGAAGGATATTTTCTATCTGGGCGAGGCGGGCGATGTGCTGGTGTCGGATTTCGGAGGCAATCTGGAATACTCCAACATCGGAGGCCAGAGCTGCCATCTGGCAAAGGTGCGTGGATTTGCGGGCTGCATCGCCTATGGAAGCTGCCGCGATATCGAGGAGATCATCCGGATGGATTTCCCGGTCTTCTCCTGCGGCGTGACGCCGATGACGGGAAAATACCGCATGGAATGCGCGGAGGTCAACGGACCGATCAGTCTCTGCGGCTGTCTCGTCATGCCGGGCGATCTGATCGTGGCGGACGGTTCGGGTGTCTGCATTGTGCCGAACGAGCTGATCGAGGAAGTGTTAGAGAAAGCGGAGAAGTCTGCGGCAAAAGAGGAAGAATTTTCCCGCATTCTGGAAGCCGGCGGGGGAATTGAGAAGCTTAAGAAGGCGAAGTAGGAAACGCTGTCACTGATTTTTAGGTCGGATACGAAAGCAGGGGCATTCGTAGAGTGTTTATAGGATAAAGGATTTGTCTATCGAACTGGATGGGAGGTAGGCAGATCCTTTTTATTTTATTAGGAAACTTTGTTGAATTTCCTATAAAGCCAAAACGCATTGGGTGTGAGAATGGAAAAGGCGGAAGAAGGAGAACAAGGTGCTTTATCAGGAATGGGAAACGGGCTGTCTACGTATCGTAAATGTAAAAAAATCATGAAATCATTGAATAAAATCCCTGTTAGTGATAGAATAAATAAGATTGTATAACTATGCCTATACGATCGTTTTGATTTGAAACACATCAGAAACATATCATATGTTGAGTTATAAAAAAAGAAAAGAGAACGAGAAAACAAGAAATAGGAGAGTAAAGCATGAATCTGATAGAGAAAGTGTTTGGTACCCACAGCGAACGCGAGCTGAAGCTGATCCGCCCGATCGTGGATAAGATTCTGGGAATGCGTGAGCAGATGGTTGCCTTATCGGATGATGAACTGCGCGACAACACGCGCAAATTCAAAGAGCGCCTGGCAAACGGTGAGACGCTGGATGATCTTCTGCCGGAGGCATTTGCGACGGTGCGTGAGGCGGCAAGACGTGTATTAAATATGGAGCATTATCCGGTTCAGCTGATCGGTGGTATTGTTCTGCATCAGGGACGTATCGCAGAGATGCGTACTGGTGAAGGTAAAACCCTGGTTTCCACCGCACCGGCCTACTTAAATGCACTGGCTGGCAAGGGCGTATTTATCGTTACGGTCAACGATTACTTGGCAAAACGAGACGCAGAGTGGATGGGCGAGGTTCACAGATTCCTAGGCCTGACCGTCGGAGTTGTATTAAACTCGATGAATTCGGATGAGCGTAAGGCCGCTTATAACTGTGATATTACCTATGTTACGAACAATGAGCTTGGTTTCGATTACCTGCGTGACAACATGGCGATCTACAAAGAGCAGATGGTTATGCGGAATCTGGACTATGCGATCATCGATGAGGTCGATTCCGTCCTGATCGATGAGGCGAGAACGCCGCTTATCATTTCCGGACAGAGCGGAAAGTCCACGAAGCTCTATGAAGTGTGCGATATTCTGGCGCGTCAGCTGGAAAAGGGCGAGGAATCCGCAGAGTTTTCCAAGATGGCGGCTATCATGGGCGAGGAGATCGAGGAGACCGGAGATTTCATTGTCAATGAGAAAGATAAAGTAGTCAACCTGACCGAGGCCGGTGTGAAGAAGGTCGAAGATTTCTTCCATATCGATAATCTGGCCGATCCGGAAAACCTGGAGATCCAGCACAACATCATTCTGGCGCTGCGTGCCAACTACCTGATGTTCCGCGATAAAGACTACGTGGTAAAAGACGACGAGGTTCTGATCGTCGATGAGTTTACCGGTCGTATCATGCCGGGACGCCGTTATTCGGACGGCCTGCATCAGGCGATCGAGGCGAAGGAGCACGTACACGTGCGCCGTGAGAGCCGCACGCTGGCGACCATTACCTTCCAGAACTTCTTTAACAAGTTCAACAAGAAGGCGGGTATGACTGGTACGGCACAGACCGAGGAGAAGGAGTTCCGAAACATCTATCAGATGGACGTTATCTCCATCCCGACCAACCGGCCGGTACAGCGTATCGACTACGAGGATGCGGTTTATAAGACGAAAAAAGAGAAATTCCATGCGGGTGTTGAGGAAGTGGCAGCAGCCCATGAAAAAGGACAGCCGGTTCTGGTTGGTACCATCACCATCGAGACGTCCGAGCTGTTAAGCAAGATGCTGACGAGACGCGGTATTCCGCATAAGGTATTAAATGCGAAGTTCCATGAGCTGGAGGCGGAGATCGTAGCAGATGCAGGTATCCATGGAGCTGTCACGATCGCGACCAATATGGCGGGCCGTGGTACGGATATCAAGCTGGATGAGGTGTCCAGAGAACTGGGCGGCTTAAAGATCATCGGTACCGAGCGCCATGAGTCCAGACGTATCGATAACCAGTTACGTGGCCGTGCCGGCCGTCAGGGCGATCCGGGTGAGTCCCGTTTCTACCTGTCCCTGGAGGACGATCTGATGCGCCTCTTCGGTTCGGAGCGTCTGATGAACATGTTCAACGCGATGGGCGTACCGGAGAACGAGCAGATCGAGCACAAGATGCTTTCCAAGGCGATCGAGAAAGCACAGATGAAGATCGAGACCAACAACTACGGCATCCGTGAGAACCTGTTAAAATACGACGAGGTTATGAACGAGCAGCGTGAGGCCATCTACGCAGAGCGCCGCCGTGTCCTGGATGGCGAAAATATGCGTTCTGTCATCATGAAGATGATCACAGACATCGTAGAAAATGCAGTGGATATGTCGATTTCCGATGAGCAGGAGCCGGAAGAGTGGGATCTGGCAGAACTGAACTCCCTGCTGCTTCCGATTATTCCGTTGGAGCCGATTGAGCTGAAAGAAGATCAGCAGCATATGAAGAAGAATGAGCTGAAACATATGCTGAAAGAGGCGGCAACGAAGCTTTATGAGACCCGTGAGGCAGAGTTCGCAAGTGCGGAACAGGTACGTGAGATGGAGCGCGTGATTCTGCTGAAAGTGGTGGATGCGAAGTGGATGGCTCATATCGATGATATGGATCAGCTTCGTGAAGGTATCGGTCTGCAGGCCTATGGCCAGAGAGATCCGCTGGTTGAGTATAAGATGAGCGGCTATGAGATGTTTGACAGCATGACGGCAGCGATCCGCGAGGATACCGTCCGCATTCTGTTCCACATCCGCGCTGAGCAGAAAGTAGAACGTGAACCGGCTGCTAAGGTAACGGGAACCAACCGTGACGACAGCACCGCGCAGGCACCGAAGAAGCGTGAGGAGAAGAAGATTTACCCGAACGATCCGTGTCCATGCGGTTCCGGCAAGAAGTACAAACAGTGCTGTGGACGGAAGCTGTACGCGAAGAATTAATAAAAGAATGCAGAAAATTCCCGAAACTATGGCGAAATACCTGGTTCCGGGAATTTTTTCCAAATAAAAAAAGAGTTATTGTCTGAAACAATGCTGAACCGTTGAAGAACGATGGGAAGCAGACATATAAGAATGGAGAAGGTGAAGTTATGGTTGAATTAGATCAGTTTAAGTATACGTTATCAACCTATGATGAGACACTGAAAGAGGTCAAGGATTCCCTGGATCTGGAGAATAAAGAGCGCCGCATCATAGAGCTTGACAAGTCGATGGAGGAGCCGGGCTTCTGGGATGATCCGGAGCGCTCGACCAAGACGGTCCGCGAGGCAAAAAATCTCAAGGATACGGTAGATGGATACAAGCACCTCGAACAGCAGTACGAGGATATCCAGGTCATGATCGAGATGGGCTATGAAGAAAATGATCCGGCGATGATCCCGGAGATTCAGGAGATGTTAGATGAGTTTGTAAGGGAACTAGAGGCACTCCGCACGAAGACCCTTCTGTCCGGCGAGTACGACGGCTGCAACGCGATCCTCAAGCTGAACGCGGGTGCAGGTGGTACTGAGGCGATGGACTGGTGCAGTATGTTGTACCGTATGTACCAGCGCTGGGCGGACAAAAAGGGATTTACGACGGAGGTGCTTGATTTCCTGGATGGTGATGAGGCGGGACTCAAGTCCATCACGCTGCAGGTCAACGGTGAGAATGCCTACGGTTACCTGAAATCGGAGAAAGGTGTTCACCGTCTGGTGCGTATTTCCCCGTTCAACGCGGCTGGCAAGCGCCAGACTTCGTTCGTTTCCTGCGATGTCATGCCGGACATCGAGGAAGATCTGGACGTGGAGATCAACCCGGACGATCTGCGGATCGATACCTACCGTTCGAGTGGCGCTGGTGGACAGCACATCAACAAGACGTCCTCCGCGATCCGTATCACGCATTTGCCGACGGGCATCGTCGTACAGTGCCAGAATGAACGTTCCCAGTTCCAGAACAAGGACAAGGCGATGCAGATGTTAAAGGCCAAGCTGTACCTGCTCAAGCAGCAGGAGAACGCCGAGAAGCTGTCTGATATCCGCGGTGATGTCAAGGATATCAATTTCGGCAACCAGATCCGTTCCTACGTGATGCAGCCGTATACGCTCGTCAAGGATCACCGGACGAATGCGGAAAACGGCAATGTAAACGCAGTGCTGGACGGCGATATTGATCTGTTTATCAGTGCATATCTGAAATGGATCAGCCTGAAAAATCAGAAGACGGAAGAAGAGTAAAAAAAATAGATTGCAGAGTGCCAATAAATGTGATAATATCTTTCTGGTAAACACAAATGTATTTCTAGTGCGTACACAAGTGGAGATGGGATGGAAGAAAAGACAAAGTATTATCTGCTGAAGCAGAAAGCAGTGCCGGAGGTTCTTTTGAAGGTGGCGGAAGCGAAGAAGCTCATTGCGTCGGAAAAAGCGATGACGATCCAGGAGGCGACCGACCAGCTTGGGATCAGCCGGAGTTCCTTTTACAAGTATAAGGACGATATTTTTCCATTTTATGACAACGCCAAGGGCAAGACGATTACCATGGTGCTGCAGATGGATGATGAACAGGGACTTTTATCGGATCTTCTCCATATCGTAGCGATTTATAAGGCGAATATTTTGACGATTCATCAGAGTATTCCGGTCAACAATGTGGCGACGCTGACACTCAGCGTGGAGGTTCGTCCGGATACCGGAAATATATCGCGCATGGTCGAAGAGATGGAAGAAAATTCGGGAGTACACAACGTAAAAATTATAGCCAGGGAGTAAAGATTATGATTCAGGTAGCAGTGATGGGCTATGGAACAATCGGTTCCGGAGTCGTAGAAGTATTAGAAACCAACAAAGACAAAATCACAGAGAAAACCGGCAAAGAGATTGCAGTGAAATACATTCTGGATCTGCGTGAATTTCCGGGCGATCCGCACGAGGCGCAGATTGTTCATGATTTTGAGATCATTGAGAAAGACGAAGAAGTAGAGATCGTCGTAGAGGCGATGGGCGGTGTCAATCCGGCGTATAAGTTCGCGAAGGCATGTCTGTTGGCCGGCAAGCATGTTGTGACCTCCAACAAGGCGCTGGTAGCGGCACACGGTACCGAGCTGTTAGCGATTGCACGTGAGAAAAATTTAAACTTCCTCTTTGAAGCCAGCGTTGGCGGCGGTATCCCGCTTCTGCGTCCGCTGACCCAGTCCCTCGCAGGAGAGAAAATCGAGGAGATCAGTGGTATCTTAAACGGTACAACCAACTATATTCTTACCAAGATGGCAAGAGAAGGCCAGACCTTTGAGGAAGCTTTAAAGAAGGCACAGGAGCTCGGATACGCAGAGCGCAATCCGGAGGCGGACGTAGAAGGATATGATACCTGCCGCAAGATCACGATTCTGACCTCTCTGGCAACGGGAAAAGAAGTGAATTACGAAGATGTACCGACCGAGGGCATCACAAAGATTACCGATACCGATTTCAAGTATGCGGCCAAACTGGGAACCTCGATCAAGCTGTTCGGTACCAGCCGCATGGAGGGCGATAAAGCCAGCGTTTACGTATGCCCGATGATGATCGGACCGGATCATCCGCTCTTTGCAGTCAATGATGTATACAATGCAGTCATGGTACGAGGTAATACACTCGGAACCGTCATGTTCTACGGCAGCGGCGCCGGAAAACTTCCGACGGCCAGTGCAGTTGTCAGCGACATCGTGGAGATCGCCGGACACATGGAAGACAATATCCCGACCGGATGGACCGACGAAAAACAGCCGGTTGCACCGATGGGTGAGGTGACGTTCAGCTACTTTATCCGTCTGGCAGGCAAGGCGGCCGACAAACTGGCCGATGTAGGCGCTGCCTTCGGCAAGGTGGAAACCATCGAACTTCCGGAGATGGATGAATTTGCCGTTGTAACCGAAGAAATGACCGAAGCGCGCTTCCAGAAGCTGGCAGCGGCATTCGAGGAAGAGATTCGTCAGGTGATTCGTTATACCAGATAAGATATAGAATAAAAGAAGAAAAAAGCACGCCAAAGTCATTTATGATAAGGCGTGCTTTTTTAACGCAAGAGATTATACAGAAAAAGGTCCCCCTGCTGTCACGTCGTCAGCCTTCGGATGAACAATCGCTCATCCCGAAGGGCAGGCAGCGCGGCGACAGGGAGGCCTTTTTCGTCCGGCTCGGCTTTGCGTGCTTATTGCGGCAGCGATCCGATCACACTCTCATACAATTCCATCGCCTGATCAAAGAACGGTGCATACTGCGGATCCGTGATCATATGGTACACCTGAATCAGGCAGAAGAATTCGATCACCCCAAAGATCGTTGAAACAATCCCTAAGACCAGTCCGACCACGGCACTGGCCCGCCGCGGCTGCCCCTCTTCCCTGGAGAGAATAAACAGCATATTGGCTGACATTCCAAGCAGAATGGCGGCAGAGAAGCTCAAAAACAGGGAGAAAAATGCCAGGATACCGCACATCATCGACATCGTGGCGTAGCGGCGCGAACGGTTGCGCCTGGTTTCATTTGTATCTGAATGTTCCTTCGAAGAAGGTGTTTCATCGTAATGACTCATCGTATATAAAATCCCTTTGTAGCTGTAAAAATATGGGACAGCTACCTCCTTTTCTGAAGATTAGAGACTGCCGCGGGAACGAGTGGTAAAAACAAAGTCCAGGTGCAGTCTGTGATTTAAAGATGGTAAAAGTGTATCATGAATGAGGTATCTTGTCCAGCCCTGGAGGGAGAAGAGACGTGCCAGGCGTAGAGAGCGTGTTAACGTTTACACGCCGTGCAAAGGAGGGAAAAGAAATGGAATAGAATTGTTTTATCGGAATAATCGTGCTATATTGGGAAAAGAGAAAAAAAGTGGGAAAAAAGAGTCAAAGAGGCAGAAAGTCATGAAGAAGATAAAAAACAGGAAGGTTTTGACGGCCATAATTTGTAGCGCTATCTTGTTGGCGGCGGGGGGATGCAGGAAAACAGAGGAGATATCGAGCCGACCAGAAGACGTTCTGCCCAAGATCGTGGTGGGTGGAGAGGATTATCCGCCGTTTAATTACATGGATGTGGATGGAACGCCAGCGGGGATTGATGTGGACATGGCGACAGAGGCGTTTAAACGTATGGGATATCAGCCAGAATTTGCCCAGATTAATTGGGAGGAAAAGAAAAGTCTGCTGGAATCGGGGAAAATTGACTGTATTTGGTGTAGTTTTAGTATGAATGGACGTGAAGGAGATTATAACTGGGCGGGACCCTATATGTTGAGCCGTCAGGTAGTGGCAGTGAATCCGGATAGCGAGATAAGCGCTCTTTCAGAGCTGGAGGGAAAAACGATTGCCATTCAGGCGACAACCAAGCCGGAAGAAATATTTTTGAATCAGAAGCAAGAGGGAATCCCAAAAGTGGGGAAGATTTTTTCTCTGCAAAACCGGGAACTGATCTATCCGATGCTGAGTGAAGGCTATGTTGATGCTGTCGCGGCGCATGAGATATCTATTCGGCAGTATATGAGAGATTATGAGGTAGAATACCGGATTTTAGAGGAACCGCTTCAAAATGTAGGCTTGGGAGTGGCATTTGCGCGGGAAGATACACGTGGACTGGACAGAGAACTCAACCATACACTGGCAGAGATGAAAAAAGATGGAACATTGAGCCAGATAATCGGAAAGTATTTGGAAAATCCAGATTCATATCTGGAGGTGGGAATGGATGAAAACTAAGAAAAAGGAATTTAGATGGCGCGGGCATACAATTTTTTTATCTTTTCTGATCGGTTGCACCATTCTTGGTATTGTGCTTACAAGTTCGATCCATACGGATATGCAGATCGTGGAGAATGATTTTTCGGACACGCTTAACTATATAAAAAAACAGTGTGCTTCCTATACCAGTCTGGCACTGGCATCGGAGGCAAAGAGCCTGATGCGCGTGATGGAATGTGCACAACTGGTAAGTCAGGCGCTGGAGGGGGATGATTCCAGTCAGAAAGAGGAAATTTTGCCGGAGACTTTGGCGGAATTGGCAGATGATTTGTATCTGACGGGAATCCTCCTGTTAGACGAGGATGGGACGGTAGTCAGTGAGTATAGCCGTATCCAAGCGGATAGGGAGGATTTGAGAGAGGTATGCGCAAAGAAAACCCTGCTGGAGGTGGCAGACTATCCGGAAAAGACATATTCGACCCGGATTGAATGTGAAGATGATTCTTATCTGGATTTGGCTGCTGTAAAGCGCAAGGACGCTCCGGGACTCCTGGTGGCATATTATTATACGGATGGATGGAATGTGCATAGCTATAGTCTGTCGTTTCACAACCTTTTATCCGGTTACAGTATTGAGCGGGATGGAACAATCGTGATGACGAGGGAAAATCAGATCGTAGCTTCCAACGATGCATCGCTGGAAGGTAAAAGCATAGCCGAGGTTCCGGCGCTTTACAATATAAACCGGAAAGCCAAAAAGGGAATATTGGTACAGGTGCCGGCAAAAGAGGGCGGATTTGCGCATATGTTTGGAATGTTTGACCGCGGAAGGGATTATTATGTGTATGCATTTAGACCCGAACGGGTGGTCTTTGCGGCGACGCCGAGGCGTGTGGGAATGACGGTGTTAGCCTATATCTTAACACTTTCGATTATCTCAGTAATACGCTGGAAACTGGAAAAACGGTATACAGAAGCCCAACGGGAGAACGAGCAGGTATATCAGGAGCAGCTTAAAGAAGCGGCACGCCGGGCGGAGAGTGCAAATGTGGCAAAGACGGAATTTTTACAGCGTATGAGCCATGATATCCGGACCCCGATCAATGGAATCCGCGGTATGATTGAAATGGCGAACTATTATAGCGAGGATCTGGATAAGCAGAAGGAGTGCCGGAAAAAAATCTGGGAGGCTTCTGGCTTTTTGCTGGAACTGGTGAATGAAGTTTTGGATATGGGGAAGCTGGAATCAGGACAGGTGGTACTGGAATCGACTCCGTTTGATGTCAGAAGCGTGATCGACGATGTGAAAAATGTCGTTGAAAAACAGGCGGTGGCGCGGGAAATTCAGATCTTTTGTGAAACGTCGGATTTGAAACATCCGTACGTGATTGGCAGCCCTCTGCATGTAAAACGCCTGTTGATGAATATTCTGGGAAACGCAGTCAAATACAACCGGGAGAGAGGAAAAGTGTATATTAGCTGCCGGGAAGTACAGTATAAAGAGGATACAGATACGGTGTGGATGGAGTTTACCTGTGCGGATACGGGAATTGGCATGAGTGAAGAATTTCAGAAACATTTATTCGAGCCGTTTATGCAGGAAGAGGAGAGTGCCCGTTCTACCTATGGCGGAACGGGGCTTGGCATGGCGATCAGCAAGAGTTTGATTGATAAGATGGGTGGTACGATCGAGTTTGAAAGTCGAAAAAATGTAGGTACAACGTATCATATCCGTCTGCCGTTTCAAAGGGATCCGAAAGGTGCAGAGAAAACGGAAACACAGGAGACGAAAGAGACAAAACCGCTGGCGGGGATTCATGTTTTACTGGCGGAGGATAATCATTTAAATATGGAAATAGCGGAGTTTATCCTGGAGAATGAGGGTATGAAGGTGACGAAAGTACAGAACGGACAGGAGGCAGTGGAGGTATTTCAGGCGTCGGCTCCGGGAACCTTTGACGCTATTTTAATGGACGTGATGATGCCGGTCATGGATGGACATGAGGCGGCACGTCAGATTCGGGCGCTCAAGAGAAAGGATGCCGCCACGATCCCGATTATAGCAATGACAGCCAACGCGTTTGCGGAGGATAGGCAGAAAGCAAAGGAGGCAGGGATGAACGAGCATCTGACGAAGCCGCTGGAGGTAAATAAGCTAAAAAAAACGTTAGCATATTACTGTCTGAATGGCCGTTCCCTGTGACTTGCGAAAAACTCTTTGAAATGGTATGATAAAAAAATCGTACAATTCCAGACATTAAGTGATACATTGGATATATATTTGGGGAATGATTTAGGCAAAGAGATTTTTGCTATGCTTTATTTGGGCGGGATAAAGGCGCTTTTGAGAAAACAAGCTAGAATGTGAAGTTAAGGTTGGAGGAAAACAGAGATAAATGGACATTATACAGGCATTAAAAGAAGAACTTCAGATAGGGAGAAATCAGGTCGAAGCAGCGGTTAAACTGATCGATGAGGGAAACACGATCCCGTTTATCGCGCGTTACCGTAAAGAGGCGACCGGTTCCCTGAACGATGAGGTGCTGCGTCAGTTAGACGAGCGTCTTCGCTATCTTCGGAATCTGGAGGATAAAAAGGAGCAGGTGATTGGGGCGATCCGGGCTCAGGAGAAGCTGACGCCGGCGCTGGAAAAGCAGATTCGCGAGGCCGCGACACTGGTCGCAGTGGAAGATCTGTATCTTCCGTACCGGCCGAAGCGGCGCACCCGTGCCGGAATTGCCCGTGAGAAAGGGCTGGAACCGCTGGCAGTCTGGATTTATAAACAGGAAGCGGGCGGCAACCTGGAGGTGGAAGCGGCGAAGTACGTGTCGGAAGAAAAAGGCGTTGCGGATGTCTCGGAGGCGGTAGACGGCGCGCGCGATATTCTGGCTGAACAGATCAGCGAGATGGCGAAGTACCGCAACTACGCACGCAAAAAGACGATGCAGGACGGTCTTTTAGAGGTATCTGCAAAGGATGAGAAGGTACAGTCAGTGTATGAGATGTACTATCATTTTGCAGAGCCGGTCAGAAAGCTGGCGGGACACCGTGTGCTGGCGATCAACCGCGGCGAGAAAGAGAAAATTTTGAGCGTGAAGCTGACCGCACCGGAGGAGTCGATCATCCGCTATATGGAAAAGCAGCTGATCATCCGCGCGGACGGGGATGCGGCTCGTGTGATGGAGGAGGTCATTCTGGACAGCTACCGCCGCCTGATCGGACCGGCGATCGAGCGCGAGGTCCGTGCAGGGCTGACGGAGATGGCTGAGAGTGGCGCAATCCAGGTGTTTGGCAAGAATCTGGAACAGCTCCTGATGCAGCCGCCGATCGCCGGGCGCGTGGTGCTTGGCTGGGATCCGGCATTTAGGACGGGCTGCAAGCTGGCAGTTGTAGATGAGACGGGAAAGGTGCTTGATACAACGGTGATTTACCCGACGGCCCCGCAGAATCGCGTGGAAGAGTCCAAGGAAATTGTAAAAGGGCTGATTCGCAAATACGGTATTTCCCTGATCTCTGTGGGAAATGGTACGGCGAGCCGTGAATCTGAGCAAATCATCGTGGAACTTTTAAAGGAGATCCCGGAGAAAGTCCAGTAT
>JBNMLY010000019.1:0-24522 GCA_050875065.1 Otoolea sp.
CATGGGACTGCACAAGTCGGTTGCCATGATCACCGACGGACGTTTCTCTGGTGCATCGAGAGGCCCGTGTGTCGGACATATTTCGCCGGAGGCGTGGGATGACGGCCCGATCGCGGCAGTTCAGACGGGCGATATCATTACCATTGACCTGGATAACCATATCCTGAACGTGGAGCTGAGCGACGAGGAGATCGCAGAGCGCATGAAACACGCAGTAAAACCGGATCACAAGGCGGAAGGCATCCTGAAAAAATACCGCAAAGTCGTGGACGGTGCGGATGAGGGCGCAACATGGCTCTATTAATCATGGGGGATTTGCAATAGGGGGAACTACATATGACAAATTTAGTAATCTTTTTGGTGGGATTGGTTATCATGCTGGTCCTGATGATGAAAACGAAGCTTGGCCCGTTTATCTGTATGCTGTTAGCGGGTCTGGGAATCGGCATCGCCTGCGGGCTTGGGTCAGATGGCGCGATCTCCACGCTGGTGGAGGGATTTGGCGGAACCTGTAAGAGTATCGGTCTGCTTGTTATTTTCGGTACGATTCTCGGCACGTATCTGGAGAAATCCGGTGCCTGCCAGAGAATCGCATCCTCTCTTTTAAAGGTAACGGGAAAGAAAAATTCAACCGCAGCGCTGGCGGTCACCGGCTTTGTGGTAGCGATCCCGGTATTCTGTGATGTGGCGATGGTGCTTCTTTCTCCATTGGTTAAATCGGTGGCGAAGAAGAGTGATAAAAATGCGTGTGCACTCGGAACGGCAACCGCCTGTTCGCTGCTGGCCACCAATGCATTTGTAGCGCCGACCCCGGCACCGCTGGCGATCATCGCGGTACTGGGACTGGACATCGGCGTCTCCATCATGTGGGGACTGGCAGCCGCTGCGTTCGTGACATTCTGTGTCTGGGCGTTCTGTGAGTTCTATTTAAACCGCAAGCCGGACAGCTGGTTTACGAAGCTGGAGGGCGAAGAAGCGGTCGAAGCGTCCATGAAGGATGTAGCGGAAGGACCGATGCCGTCTTTCCTGAGTGCAATTCTGCCGATTCTGCTCCCGATCGTACTGATTTTATTATCTTCCGTGATCGGAACTTTCTTCCCGGAGTCTGAAAGTCTGGTAGCACTGTTCAATTTCCTGGGAAATAAGAACATTGCCCTGGCGCTCGGTATTGTGGCTTCTGTGCTCTGCCTGGGGAAATTCCTTCCAGAAGAGGTACGTTTTACACCGATGACGGATGCGCTGAAAGTAGCGGGACCGATCGTATTTATCACCGCTGCCGGTGGTGCGCTTGCCAAAATCGTAAGTGCAACCGGTGTGGGCGATATGCTGGCCAATATCCTGGTAGCGTCCCCGATCCCGGTGATCCTGATTCCGTTTTTAATCACTGGATTTTCTAAATTTGCACAGGGTTCCGCCAGTGTGGCAGGACTTCTGGCAGCCGGACTTTCCCTGCCGCTGTGCGAGGCGGGACTTCTGACCCCACTGGAGGCATTCCTCTCCATCAGCGCCGGTTCTGCGCTCGGTTCCCACGTAAATAACAGCTTTACCTGGGTATTCAGCGAGTTCATGGGATATGACATCAAGAGCACGATGAAATCGCTGTGTGTGTGTCAGAACGTGGTGATGGCGCTGTCGGGACTTTTGGCAGCGGTGGTGATCAGTTTTATTGCCTGATGAAGGATGGCGGCTGACAAAAAATAGTTTTATTTTATAAAAAGATATGCTAAACTCTTTTCGGAAGAAAGGAGATTATAGCGTATATGAAATTTGAAGAATTATGTGATGCGCGTTATTCGCTGCGTAAATTTGATAGCCGCCCGGTTGAAGCGGAAAAATTACAGAAAGTGCTGGAAGCAGGACGCAAGGCGCCGACGGCACATAACTTACAGCCACAGCGCTTTTTCGTGATGCAGAGTGAGGAGGCGCTGGCGAAGGCCGATGCGTGTACCGCGTGTCATTTTCATCCGCCGGTTGTGATTGTGGCGGCATACGATCCGGAGATTGCCTGGAAACGGGAAGAGGACGGCAAGAACCACGGAGAGATCGACGTGACGCTGGCAGTTTCCCAGATGATGCTGCAGGCAGCAGAGCTGGGACTGGGAACGACGTATGTCGGTATGTTCAACCCAGAAAAGCTGCTGGAGCAGTTCCCGGAGATGAAAGGTTTACAGCCGACAGCATATCTGCCGCTTGGATATCCGGCAGAGACAGCTCATCCGTCCCGGCTTCATGCAGATCGCAAGCCGTTAGAAGAGCTGGCAGTATTTCTGTAACAGATAGACAATCTTTTATTTACCATAATCCTTAATAGATACAGTCTGTTTCCTTAGAAGCTGGGAGACAGGCTGTATTTTTTTCGGAAAAGCTGACAGAAAAACAGTAAATATGTAATAATCCATCTTGCAAGATATACCTCTAAGGGAGTATAATAAAGTGCAAAGGAGTAGAAAATGGAAAAAATGATTTATCATGGCTCCGACTATATCATTGAAAAACCTGAATATGGCTATGGGAAAATGTACAATGATTATGGATTAGGGTTTTATTGTACGGAAAATCCCAATATGGCAAAGGAATGGGGCGTCAGTGCGGATCACAATGGCTATGCGAATCAGTACCGGATTGACTGCGAGGGACTGCGTATACTTGATTTAAATACGTCTGATTATACCATGCTTCACTGGCTGGCAATTCTCCTTGAGAATCGTGAATTTGATACTTCCACCCCGCTGGCAGCGGAGGCCAAGGAATATCTGATTCATACATTTTGCTCAGATTATCGTTCGGCAGATATCATGATTGGATATCGGGCGGATGACAGTTATTTTTCATTTGCATCTGATTTCATTAACGGTGCGATTTCTTATCGCCAGCTGAGCAATGCGATGCGTCTTGGAAAGCTCGGAAAACAGTTTGTGGTGAAGAGTAGAAGGGCGTTTGAACGTCTTACATTTATGGGGTATGAGGTGGCAGAAGCCAGAAACTGGTATAAAAAGAAAGCGTTCCGCGACCAGACCGCCCGGCGTCAGTATTTTGATGTAGAACGAAACCGGCGTCAAAAGGGAGATCTGTATATTACAACCATTCTGGATGAGGAGATGAGAGCCGATGATCCACGCTTACGATAGAATCTATCTTTCTGCTGCACAGAAAACATTGGCAGGAATGCTTGATTATCTGGTAAATATGCTTTGCTATTCGCTGGAAGAGGCATGGGACTTTTTTCTGGTGAGTCCGTTTTCAAGGCGTTTTGAACAGGGAGACTGTTCCGTGGTGACTGGGATGTCAGGGCAGGAACTGGCGCAGGCTGTTTTGGGTGAAAATACCAGAAATACAACGATGGAACCTTCTTATACGGAAGGGCGCAGCCGGGAATACTGGACCGGATGGGCGATTGCTTACTACCAATGGGACACGGGGCTGAGTTTTTCAGAAATTCATTCGGTGATTCCAATCGGAAAGATATATGGGATGTATGAACCGTATCATGAGATGGACATCCGGCAGTTTGTCGATAAAATGAACGAGCTGTATCGGGAGGCGCATCCAGAAACCTGCCTGAAAACATTCCGTATGCTTTCGGGGCTTAGTCAGGCTGAACTGGCAAAGCAGGCGGATGTCCCGGTTCGGACGATCCAGCAGTATGAACAGAGACAGAAGCATATTAATAAGGCGAGTGGAGAGACAATTTTAAAATTGGCGCGGGCGCTTTCGTGCACGATGGAAGAACTGATGGAGAAAGTTCCAGAGGACAGGGGAAACGATTAACAGATATATCTGTATCAGCAGATAAAAATAGATAAGAAAAGGAAAAAATATGTTATTAAGAGAATACTTAAAAGGATGGACCAAAGAAGATTTATTAAACGAGGCAAGAAGTTATGAGTTAAAGAATTGCTCCCGGCTTAAAAAGGATGATCTGATTGACCGAATTGTAGAATATTTAACGACCGAAGAGACACTCCGAAGCAGACTTTCATGCCTGACGAAAGAACAGATAATGCTTTTCCGCAAAGCCTGCACCGAGCCACAGGAGATTTCTGCGAAAGAGATCATGGATGGAATGCAGTTATATAAATACCTGCTTGGAAGTTTTGAGGAAGCGAGCGACTGCTTCACTGCGTTTGAAGAAATTGCACAGGGCTTTAGCGGGATTGACGATGAGGCATTCCGGGGGATTCAGAGTAAAAAGGGCTGGCTGATGAAGTGCATCAGCTTCTTTATCGATTATTATGAGATTGCGCCGCTGGAAATTCTGTACGAACTGTACAAATTGAAAGTGAAAGGCACGATTGAGGATATGATCGAGATGCTGCAGGAAATGCCGGAGGATATCACAGAGTCCAGCATTTTCCCGATGGAGAAACTGGGAATGCAGGATCTGTCGAAGGAGAATCCGCTTTATTCCGATCGGGGCTTGTATGTACATCTTCCAGTATTTGAGGAGGACGGACTCACGGCCCTGTTGAAACAGCAGCAGAACAAAAAATTCTATATTCCGTCGGCACAGCAGTTAGACGAAATCTGCCAGAAGGGCTATGAATCAAGTCTGTTAGCTTATAAGGAACTGGAGTCCTATTTCATCCGGAAAATGGGCGTTTCCTATGAGCAGGCGGTTTCCTGGTGCCTGCAGGTGTGGGATGGCGGATATAAGGGCCAATCGCCAGCCGATCTCCTGAATAAGATGCATGAGGAGGGATTTGAGTTCCAGGGCGAGCAGCAGATGGGCGAATTTTTAAGACTTCTCATGGACGCGTTCAACAACACGAGAACGAAAGAAAACCGCGGAAATAAGCCGTGGGAATTAAGCGAGAGAGGCATGATCGGCGGTATGCCGGCGATGGTGCCGGAGATGGCTCAGGCGGCGCCGGTATCTGCGAAAAAGGCGGAAAAGATTTATCCGAATGATCCGTGTCCTTGTGGATCTGGGAAGAAATATAAGAAATGCTGTGGAAGATAAGTGAATGAAAAAAGAGCATCCATTTGTGGTAAAATTAAGGTGTTCAAAGTCTTAACAATCCCAAACAAAGGAGCCCTTTATGAGTATTGTAAACACCTTAGTCCCTATAAAGAAGAATTTTATGATACCCTTTCTGCAATAGGGAAGCTGAAAGTGCAGCTGGAATAGCAACCGTGCAGGAGAAACGGAACATTCCCACTGGAGCGTGGTCTGTATGACGCTTGGAAAAGCACCGCATATAATCCTGGGAGGAAAGTCTGCGCTATTATTGATTATTCAGCAATAACGCGTTATTTTTCCTCCTCTCCACCACATTCGCCACCATCGTAATCACAAATGCACATCCCATTGCCGCAATCATCGCAATCACAAATGCCAGTCCTTTCCCTTCATTTGCCATAAATGGGGCAAGGACTGCCGGTACATAGGCGGTTCCTTTTACGTTGAAGAGTCCTACGATGGCGCCTCCGACGGTGGCGCTGGCGAGTGCACCGGCGAATAAGATTTTATTTGAGAACATAAATGGATACGAGGCTTCTACAAATGTTCCGAAACAGATGTTAATAAGGCATCCCGGCAGTGCAACGGCTGCCTCGCCCTTCTGTTTTGGCATGATGATGTTTGCCAGGGTGATGCCGGCAGATACCATAACAAGTCCTGTCATGTCAATCGCTCCGAGGAAACTGAATCCCATTTCCTCCATTTCCAGCAATACGATAGGAAGGATTGCTGCGTGGTATACACCGCCGATGATGGCGGGCCAGATGAGAAGTCCTGCAACTGCGCCTGCAAGCAGGGAGTTATAATCAATGCACAGATTGATCAGGGAGCAGATTCCGTTGCCAAGCCACAGGGCGACCGGGGCAATCAGAAATTTTCCCACCAGACCGGCTGCCAGACCGCCGAGACCGCCGGAAGCGATATTGACGGTGGTGCCCGGTACATTGTGACGGAAACAGAACACACTGATATAGTAGGCAAGTACACCTGCCAGGATTCCGATGACCAATCCGCCCAGAATTCCGCCGTCGACAGACAGGATTCCGGCTACAATACCTGCAACAACTCCCACTTCGTCCAGACCGGAGACTTGTTTGGCGGCGATTGCACAGATAACGATAGGAATGGAATTGACTAAGGTATCAAAGACATCGGATAGTTTTTCACATCCCGGAATTTTGCTGCATGCCAGACAAAGTGCCATGGCGATAAATGCAGGAAGGCTTGTCATCATAATTCCGCGGAAATTGATGCGCTTCCAGATATTTCCCTGATTTTTTGCAGCGGCATTTTCACCGGTGTTGCCGATGACAGGCATATATTTGATGTTCCAGTATTTAGCAAGCGCGGTTGTGAATGCAACCGCTCTGGTTCGGTTGGTGGTACCGGTTGTACCGGACGCAGATAAGACATTGCAGCCCATATTCTGTGTCAGGGCGACGCTGCTTCCACCGGTTCCGGCCATTGGGATTTTTGTCCGTGCACAGGCTTCCATGGTCTGCCGGTTGGCGCCGTCCGGGCTGGCACTGACGAACATCACTCCGTCAATCTCACCATCATCGATTTTCTTGGCAAGCTGAGTATCTACTTTCGCCGCCTCGGCATCGACCTCACGCAAGGTTCCCTGAAATACCGGCTGTACGTCGGTCCCATTCCAGGTAAATAAAGTGGCCGGGCTGTCCGGGCCTACAGTATCCAGGCTGCCGGACGCCAGTACATACTGGACAAATACAATTTCCATATCGGCAGCGCTTGTTTGGCCACAGATTTCCTTCATCATTGCGGGAAGATCATTTCCGCCCTGTTTGTAAAGATTTCCACCGCTGCTTCCGATAAAAGCAATTTTCTTTCCCATTCTTATGTTATCCTTTCACAACTAAGTTTTAGTCATCTGTCTGATATCGAACTAACATGATAACGTGCTAAAGCGATACAGCAAGTTTACCATTTTTAAATATATTTGTAAAGGAAAAATTAGATAGTTGATATTATAAGTAAAACTTCTTATAATCTGAATTAAAACATATGGGTAAAATTGAAACATATTGCTAGAATCAAAAAAACGTAAATATGACAACCAATAAATAAAAATATTGAAATAAAAAGGAGAATTTTTCATGTCTCATAAAACAATCATCTACAATGAATCCAAAATGAATTTCGACGGAAAACTGGACTTTTCCATTCTTTCCCCGGAAGTCGTTACCTACAGCGATACTACATCAGACCAGTTCCTGGAACGTGCAGCAGGCGCGGAGATCCTGGTGACGAAGGAAATGCCAGTCACCCGGGAGCAGATGCTCGCGCTGCCGGACAGTGTCAAACTGATCTGTGAAGCCGGAACGGGATATAATAATCTGGATCTGGACACGGCACGCGAGAAAGGAATCACGGTGTGCAATATACCGGCGTACAGCTCGGAGCGCGTGGCGCACACGGCGATTATGATGATTTTAAATTTGAGTTCCGCGATGCAGGTGCAGATGGCGATGCTGGCAAAGGGAAATCATGATAATTTTACGAAAAATCTTCAGGTACCTCATGTAGAGGTCAACGGGAAAACGCTGGGAATCATCGGCGCAGGGCATATCGGACGCACGGTGATGAAGATTGCGCGGGCGTTGGAGATGGAGATTCTGGTGTATACAAGAACGCCGAGGGAGGATGAAGAGGGGATTCGTTATACGGATTTGGAAACGGTCTTGAGAAACAGCGATTATGTGTCACTTCATTGCCCGCTGACGTCAGAAACGAGGCATATGATAAATGAAGAAACGCTGGCGTGGATGAAGCCGACCGCGTTTTTGATCAATACCGCCAGAGGTGCCCTGATTGATGAAGCAGCGTTGATTCGCGCATTACAGGAGCATCGTATCGCAGGTGCCGGACTGGATGTGCAGGAACAGGAGCCGCCGGCGGAAGACAGCCCATTGTACACGCTGGATAATGTGATTCTGACGCCGCATATGGGATGGAAAGGGCTGGAAACCCGCCAGAGATTATTACATATTTTGAAAGAGAATATTGATGGATTTTTGAAGGGGACGCCTGTGAATGTGGTGAGTTAGTTATAGTTACTTTAATCCGGCTGTTTGGCGTCGAAGATGAGATGGAAGAAAAAATGCAGGAACTGGAAAATGAGTTGTTGAATATTTGCAAAAAGGTTCTTCAAGGAGGGGAGATGGATTAAACAGATTCCTATAGTTGGAGGGGCGAATGAAAAAGAAACCCCTTGACATTTCCCACCAACATGCCTAAAATAATAAACAGGTTGCGTCTATGCAATCGTCCAAATCAAACAATCCAAAAGCTAAGATCGTGTTCCATAAGATACTGTTTCCGGTCAGAGAGAAGAGGTCGGCGGCTGCGAGCCTTTTTCCGTTCAGACAGATATCCGAATTTCCCACGGGAGCTGCATTGCTGAAATGTTGAGTAGGCATTGCCGTCTGGTGTACGTTACATACCGGAAAGTGTCTGTGGCAGACGAAGAAATGGACTGCCGACAGGAAGCTGGGTGGTACCGCGGTATAGATATGATCGTCCCTTTGCACGTTTTGTGCGAAGGGACTTTTTTATTTCAAGATAAAAAGCAACAAAAGTAATAGAAGGAGAGAAATCATGCAGGATTTAAAAGAGCTGAATGAAGTGATCGCTGCGATCAAAGAGGAAATCCGCCAGGGTGCGGATGCTCTGAAGACTTCCAAGAGTGTCTATGAGTTTAAGAAGACCTTCCTGGATAACAAGCAGGGCCGGATTGGTCTGCTGATGAAGGAAATGCGGAATGTAGCCAATGAGCAGAAGGCAGAATTTGGTAAGACAATCAACGGCGCCAAAGAGTGGGCAAATAATTTCTTTGACGAGCTGGATCAGAAACTGAAGGAGAAAGAGCAGCAGCAGCGCTACGAATCAGAAAAGATTGATATCACGATGCCGCCGGTTAAAATCCGTTACGGCAATCTGCATCCGGTGACGACTGTCCGCAACCAGTTGACCGATATCTTCACTTCCATGGGATTTGAGGTATATGAGGGAACCGAGATCGAGACCGATTATTACAACTTTACAGCTTTAAATACACCGAAGGATCATCCGGCGCGTGATATGCAGGATACATTTTACCTGTCTCCGGAGTTTTTACTTCGTACCCAGACGTCGGCCGGACAGGTTCATGTCATGGAAGCAAAGAAGCCGCCGATCAAGGTTGTTTCCCCGGGTAAGGTATTCCGTTCGGACGATGATGCAACTCATTCTCCGATGTTCAGCCAGATGGAGGGCCTGGTAGTCGATGAGGGCATCACCCTGTGTGACTTAAAGGGTATGCTGGATATGTTTGTCCAGAGAATTTTCGGTGAGCAGACGAGAACGAGACTCCGTCCGTCCTATTTCCCGTTCACGGAGCCGTCCGTTGAGGTCGATGTAAGCTGCTTCCAGTGCGGCGGCAAGGGCTGCCGTCTGTGCAAGGAAACCGGCTGGATCGAGGTTCTCGGCGCTGGTGTGGTAAATAAGAAGGTACTGGAAAATTGCGGCATTGATTCCAAAAAATACAGTGGATTCGCATTCGGACTGGGTCTGGAGCGTATCGCAATGCTGAAATACGGCATCAACAACATTAAGATGCTTTTTGAGTCTGATCTGCGTGTGCTGGATCAGATCGATGACTGATCAGGACAGGAGGATTAGAAATGCTTGTACCGTTAAGCTGGTTAAAAGATTATGTAGATATTAATATTTCCGCAGATGAGCTGGAGAAGAAGCTCTTTGACTGTGGATTTGAGGTAGAAGAAAAGTGGCAGGTTGGCAAGGACATCAGCGGCATCGTTGTCGGTTATGTGGAGTCCTGCGAGCCGATTCCGGAGACACATCTTCATGTGTGCCAGGTCAATGTAGGTGGTCCGGAACTCTTACAGATCTGCTGTGGCGCTGACAACGTAAAAGCTGGTGGAAAATTCCCAGTTGCTATGATTGGCGCGAAAGTATATGCAACTGCAAAAGATCATGTGACGATCGAGGGCGTAGCTACGATTAAAAAAGGTAAACTGAGAGGATATGAGTCCCAGGGTATGCTGTGTTCCGGTACCGAGCTTGGTTTAAATGAGGATCTGTATCCGGGCGCTGGTTACAATGGACTGTTGGTTCTGCCGGAGGATGCGGAGATTGGTTCGGATGTCAAAGAGCTGACTGGTTTAAATGACTGGATCTTCGATGTTTCCATCACTGCAAACCGTCCGGACTGCCAGAGTATTTTCGGTCTGGCCAGAGAGGTTGCCGCTGCACTGGGCGAGCCGCTCAAGACACCGGCACTGGATTACACGGAGACAGAGGTAGAGAAAGAGGGCTTCAACGTAACCGTAGAGGCACAGGATCTCTGCCCGCGCTACATCGCACACTATGTATATGACGTAAAACTGGGCCAGTCCCCGGCATGGATGAGACGCCGTCTGGCTCTGGTAGGAAATAATTCCATTTCCAATATCGTCGATATTACAAACTATATCATGCGTGAGTTAGGTCAGCCGCTTCATGCATTTGACTGCGATTATCTGGAGGGCAATGCGATCAACGTAAGACGCGCAACCGAGGGTGAGAAGATCGTGACACTGGATGAGAAGGAATTTACCTTAAATCCGAACAATCTGGTTATCTGCGATGGCAAAAAGCCGGTGGCACTGGCCGGAATCATGGGCGGTTTAAACTCTGAGATTCGCGATACCACCAAGGAAGTTATGTTCGAGGCCGCTAAATTTGCCCGTGACAATATCCGTAGAAGTTCCCGTGCATTGGGCCAGGTTTCCGATGCGAGCCAGCGTTATTCCAAGGGCGTTGACGAGTATACAACCGAGATGGCGATGAAACGTGCCCTGCATCTGGTAGAAGAACTGGGTGCCGGTAAGATTTCCAAGACACACAAGAATGTAAATACCGGCAACTCCTTAGAGCCGACCACCTTCAAGACCAGTGTGAAGAAGGTAAACGCCGTTTTGGGTATTACCGTTCCGGACGAGGAGATTCTTCGCATCCTGACCGGCTTAAACTTCCAGCCGGAGATCAACGGCGATGAGCTGACGATGCATTTCCCGGCATACCGCGAGGATATGGAAGATTACCCGGATGTGGCCGAGGAAGTCATCCGTATGTACGGCAATGACCACATCACATCGACCTTTATGCCGACTGCCAAGGTTACGATCGGTGGAAGCAACCTGCGTCAGAGAACGATTTTGAAGGTTAAGAGAACACTGTGCAGCATCGGTGCATTTGAGGGAATCCATTATTCCTTCTTCTCCCCGTCTGATTTGGATGAAATGGGATTTGCAGAGGACGCGCCGGAGCGCAAGGCAATCCGCATCATGAACCCGATCAACGAGGATCTGTCCCTGATGAGAACAACGCTGGCACCGCAGATGATTCATGCGATGGGCCGCAATCAGAAGAGAGGCATCTTCGAGGGACGTATCTTTGAGATTGGAAATGCATTTATTCCGAAGTTCCTGCCGCTCACGGAGTACCCGGAAGAGCGCGAGACGCTGTGCATCGGTGCATTTGGCAAGGGAGAATCCTTCTTCACCTTAAAGGGAATGGCAGAGGCAGTTGCCGATGTATTAAATGTTTCCTTTACTTATGAAAAAGCAGAAAAACCGTTCCTGCATCCGTATCAGACGGCTGAAATCTTCTGCGAGGGTGAGAAGATTGGTTACCTCGGTAAAGTAAAATATGAGATTATGAAGGAAGAGGCCATGCGCGAGGATGCGTATGTGCTGGAGATCAGCATGAAAGCGTTGGAGAAATGGTATGGAAAAGCCAAAGTATTTGAGCCGCTTCCAAAATTTGCAGAGGAAAAACGCGACCTGGCTCTGGTTATGGACAAAGATATCACCTGCGGACAGGTTGAGGACTGCATCCGCGAGGCCTGCGCTTACGTCAAGGATGTCACCCTGTTCGACGTATACGAGGGCAAACAGATCGCAGCCGATAAGAAATCGATGGCATTTACCGTTCTCTTCACACCGAAGGACGAGGCATTCAAGGCAGATACCGTTGACGGATATGTCAAGAAAGTGCTGAAACAACTGAATAAGACGTATGGAATTGAGCTGAGAAGCTGATTTTGTGGAAAGATAGAAATACCCAAAAGATAAGCTGACAGGTGCAGGATTCGTGTGGTGAGACTGCATAAAATCTGCATAAATCTAGAATAAAAAGAATGCTGTTGTTCAGAGTAAAGGAAACTCTGGACGGCAGCATTTTTTTCGCAATCATATAAAAAATGTTGTTTTTTGAGAAAAATATTTCACACAGTCTTCATTATAGCGAAGAGGCACTGAGAAAAGGTGATCTCATGTGTGAGAAAGCAATGCATTATCTATCTGTTATGCACGAGAAACTATCCTATCATTTATCAAAGACTGGAAATTTGGCTTCAATATGCCAAGGATGCATTTACACGTCATTCTCCATTCGTATAATCATAATATCATTCAATTTCAGAACCATATTTTTCTGCGGCAGCACCGATAAATCGTCGCGCAGCACCAGAAAAATCTTGATATTCTGATCTTCTTCCATTTCTTCGACGGTTTTTCCGGCGTACCGTTTATCGACGAACACCTCGGCGATTTCCTGAATATCGGCGTCCTTCATGCTGGACAGGCTGCTCTTGCGCTGGTATTGTTCCACGAAACCGGCGCTGATGATACCGGTCGGGATCGCGACGGCACCGACGCCGAGGTAGGCAATACAGATGGCCATCGCGCGCCCCAGAGTGGTAACCGGGTAAATATCGCCGTAACCGACGGTCAGGAGCGTGGACATACTCCACCAGATACCGCTGAATGCGTTGCGGAATACATCCGGCTGGGCGTTGTGTTCGACGCTGTACATACACAGGCTGCTTGCAAGCATCAGTATCATGACGATGAAAACGGAGGAAATGATTTGGTTCCGTTTTTCATAGAGAACGGTGGTAATGACGTTGAAAGAGTCGTACTTGGCATTGAGCCGGAACAGGCGGAAAATCCGAGCCACACGGAGCATCCGGAAAATGACAAAGCCCGACAGGAAAAAGACCGGGATGATCGTCAGCAGATCCACAATTCCATCGAAGGAGACGAGAAAGCGGAACCGGGCGTGTCCAGGCGTTTTTTCAGGATAGAGATAGTCGGCCGTCCAGATACGCAGCACGTATTCGATGCAGAAAATCAGGACGGTGGCGCGCTCCAGTGCGGTAAACAGGCCGCCAAACGGCGCCAGCTGATCAAATGTTTCCAGAAACGTGACAATGATATTGCAGGCAATCGTGAAAGTGATAAAAATGTCAAATGCACGGCTGATACGGTTACTTTTGTCACCGATCTGGATGATGTTAAATATTTTTTCTTTCATAGTTGATATTTTTTAATATAGTTTTTTGGATGAATGTGTTTCCCTGTTGGTATAAAAGAGGGAGTTTGTTATAGTTGCAGATGTTACTGGGCACGTATGTGTGAACAGTAAATTGTAGATACCATTATTATTGTATCATTTTCAAGCATCCCTTGCAATCTTTCCGCTGTCTGGGTATAATTTCCGTAGATCTTTTGTTACTGTTCACAGGTAGGCACTTTTGGAACCGAAAGTGCCATATAGTAGCAAGCATACTCACAAAGGAGGAATACGATGCTGTTTATTTATTATCCAAAGTGCAGTACCTGCCAGAAAGCGAAAAAATGGCTGGATACACAGGGAATTTCATATACAGAGCGCCATATTGTGGAGGAAAATCCGACGTATGAGGAATTGAAGGAGTGGCAGGCGGAAAGCGGGCTGCCGCTTAAGAAATTTTTCAATACGAGCGGGATGTTATATAAGGAAATGCAGTTGAAAGACAAGCTTCCGCAGATGAGCGAGGACGAACAGCTGAAGCTGCTGGCCACCAATGGGATGCTGGTAAAACGTCCCGTCATTGTGGATGGAGATACTGTTTTGACGGGATTCCGGGAGAAAGAATGGGAAGAGAAACTGCGGTAATGGACTGGGAGCAGATGTTTCCTTTCTTACGCGAAAAAGGGCACGTGGTTTCGCTGGTCGGCGGAGGCGGAAAGACGACGCTTCTGTATGCGCTGTCGGCGTACTGTGCGGCAAAAGGCTGGCGGGTGCTGACTTCGACGACGACGCATATTCGGAAGCCGGTGAATGTGCCGTGGATTGCGGCAGAAGAGGGAGAAAAAATACCGGAAGCAGAAACGGCTACTCTGCCAGAACTTGAATCTGCAAATGTAAGTAAGAAGCCATGGTGTGAAAAGAAAATATGTGAAGATGCTACGTACAAAAAAAATATATGTGAAGATAGTGAGTGCAAAACGTATGCCAGTGTGAAATGCGTGCATGAAGATGCTGCGTGGAAGAATGCCAGAAAAGAGTGCGATCGTCTCTGGCAGCAGGGAACCTACGTGGTAGCTGGAACCCCAGCCCCGCACGAAAAATTGACGATTCTGCCGGAACCGATTCGAAACGCGTGGATTTCAGATGCAGAGATCACCTTTCTGGAGGCAGACGGTGCGAAACGCCTTCCGTGTAAATTTCCGGCGGCGCATGAGCCGGTGATATTGCCGCAGAGCGATATCGTGCTGGCGGTTGCGGGCTTAAGTGCGCTGTACCGTCCGCTGGGAGAAGTGTGCTTCCGGTGGGAGCTGGCGTGCGAAGAGTGGAACCGAGCGATGCGGGAGTATCGGGAAGCTGCATATCAAAAAGAAGGAAAAAGACTGCTCAAAGAGGTGTTTATTTCAAAAATTACGCCTTTGACACCAGAAATTTTGGCATGGCTTCTTGGCAATGAAAATGGCGCCAGAAAAGATACGGCCGGGCGTTCATTTTTCGTGGTGCTGAATCAGGCAGACACGCCGGAACGCCGGGCGGATGGCAGAAAAATACTGGATATCCTGAAACAGACGTATGGGATTCAGGGCGTTTTAACTTCCTTTTCAGAGACAGAACGGAATCAGGAGTGAGAGACATGAGCGAGAAAAAGGACATCGTATTTTGTACGGGGGGCGGCTGTACGGCGAAGCTGGGAGCCGGTGTTTTGAGCCGCATTTTGGAGAAATTGCCACGCGGTGAGAAGGATCCGAATCTTTTGGTCGGTTACGACAGCCGGGATGATGCGGCGGTGTATCAGGTCACGGAGAATTTGGCACTGGTGCAGACGGTCGATTTCTTCCCGCCGATGCTGGATGATCCGTATGTTTTTGGACAGGTTGCGGCGGCGAATGCGCTGAGCGATGTGTACGCGATGGGCGGCGAGGTCAAGACGGCATTGAATCTGGTCTGCTTTCCAGAGTCAATGGATTTGAATGTGCTGGGACAGATTTTACAGGGCGGCGCAGAGAAGGTGGCGGAAGCGGGCGGCATCCTTGCGGGGGGCCACTCGATCGCTGATACGGGCGTGAAATATGGTTTGTCGGTGACGGGACTGGTAGATCCGAAAAAAATGTACGCCAATGATGCCGGACAGCCGGGCGACCGCCTGATTTTGACAAAGGCATTGGGCGTGGGGCTGATTTGTTCGGCAAAGCGAGTCGGAGAAGTGACGAACGAGCAGATGGACGGTGCGGTACAGTCGATGACGACGCTCAATAAAACAGCGGCGGAGATCAGCCAGAAGTACACGGTTCACGCCTGCACGGATGTGACTGGATTTGGATTTTTGGGGCATCTGCATGAGATGATGGGACGCGGACTGTCGTGTGAGATTGATGCAGACAATATCCCGGTTCTTCCGGGGGCCCGCGAGTCGGCGGACGCGTTTTTATACACGGCGGCAGGACAGAGAAATCGCAACCATGTCGGGAAGGCAGTGCGGTTTGAAAATGTATCGTTTGCGATGGAGGAAGTACTGTTTGACCCGCAGACTTCCGGCGGACTTTTGATGGCAGCTGCCCCGGATGAAGCGGAAATGCTGGAACAGGAGTTGCAGAAAGTCGGGCTTCCGGCACGGATCGTGGGAAGGATCACGGAGCCGGGGGCGGTTGAGATTTTAGTGCGAGGATAGATATAATTAGAAAGTAATTCAGGAGGAAACAGAAATGCTTAAGAAAGTAGATGCAAGAGGAGATGCCTGCCCGATTCCGGTCGTAAAGGCAAAACACGCGATTGAGGAGCTTTCGGGTGCCGGACAGGTGGAAGTGCTGGTAGATAATGAGATTGCAGTTCAGAATTTAACAAAAATGGCGGAGCAGAAGGGCTATCAGAGCAGTGCGAAGAAGCTGGCCGATCAGGAATATCAGGTGATTTTTACCGTTGGGGAAAATGAGACTTCTGCGGCAGATGCACAGGCGGAACAGGAGGCATCCTGTATTCCGGACAGCCGTACGGATACCGTGGTTGTGATTTCCAGTGACAAGATGGGCGATGGCAGCGAGGAATTGGGAAAGACACTGTTAAAGGCATTTGTATTTGCCCTGACCCAGCAGGACAGCCTGCCGAAGACGCTCTTATTTTACAATGGCGGCGCACATCTGACCTGTGAAGGATCCCCGATGTTAGAGGATCTGAAAACGCTGGAAGCGCAGGGCGTGGAGATACTGACCTGCGGCACCTGCCTGAATTTCTATGGTCTGACCGAGAAGCTGGCAGTCGGCGGCGTGACGAATATGTATGTCATTGCTGAAAAGATGCTGGGCGCTGGGAATGTGGTAAAACCATGATTTATATGGACAATGCGGCGACCTCCCTTCAAAAGCCGCCGCAGGTAGAACAGGCGGTTCTTGAGGCACTCCGCATGGCAGGAAATCCGGGGCGCGGCGCACATGAGGCTACGCTGCACGCTTCCAGGCTGGTGTACGGAGCACGCGCGGCGGCGGCAGAGCTGTTCGATGCGGAGGATGCGTCGCGGATTGCCTTTACAGCAAATGCAACGGAAGCGTTAAACATGGCTATTTCCGGGCTGATTTATCCGGGAGATCATGTGATTACGACGGTTTGTGAGCATAATTCGGTGCTGCGTCCTCTTTATCGTCTACGTGATCAGGGCGCGGCGCTTAGTTTTGTGGGCGTGGATGCACGTGGAAATCTAAAATACGAAGAATTTGAGACATTTCTGCGCCCGGAGACGCGGGCGGTGGTGATCACCGGTGCGTCCAATGTGACGGGAAATGTGACGGATCTTTCGTATGTTTCATCCTTTGCCAAACGTCATGGGCTGATTCTGATTGTGGATGCGTCGCAGATTGCGGGGGAAGAGCCGATTTCTGTAAGGAAACTCGGAATCGATGTGCTCTGTTTTACCGGGCATAAGGCGCTTTTGGGACCGCAGGGAACCGGCGGACTATATGTGAAACCGGGACTTTCGGTGGAACCGCTTCTGATCGGCGGCAGCGGCATTCACAGCTATGAGGAACACCATCCGAAGGAAATGCCGACGGCACTGGAGGCTGGGACGCTCAATGTCCACGGTCTGGCGGGTCTGGCAGCCGGGATCCGTTATCGGATGGCTCAGGGAATCGAAACATTGCAGAAACGGGAGCAGGCTTTAATGCGCCGGTTCTATGAGCAGGTGCGGAAGATTCCGGGGGTAACTGTGTACGGCGATCCGGCGGCAGAATGCCATGCGCCGATCGTTTCTCTCAATCTTGCAGGGGAAGATTCCGCGCGCGTGGCGGATGCGCTCTGGGAAGAGTTCGGCATCTGTGTCCGCGCGGGGGCGCATTGCGCGCCGCTCATGCACCGGGCGCTTGGAACGGTCGATCAGGGCGTGGTGCGGTTCAGTTTTTCGCATTTCAACACGGAAGAGGAGATCGACCAGGCAGCAGAGGCAGTCCGGGTGCTGGCACGGGAGGAGTAGAAAAATGAGAGAAAAACATCCATTTATCGTACTGTCCTTTCAGACAACCGTGGCGGCGATGGAATGGGAAAAGCGGTGTATGGAAACAGGGATTCCGGGACGTCTGATTCCGCTTCCGAGGGAGATTTCCGCCGGATGTGGTCTTGCGTGGCGGATGCGCCCGGAGGAGTGGGAGCGGTGGAATGAACGGATTGACGCCTCTGTTTATGATAAAATATCATGTGTGTGGCAGTAAAATTTTAGGACAATAAGCGGGAATCCTCGGCAATTCAATTACCGAGATGAAAGCGCAGGAGTGTGCATATCTGCACAATGCAAATACTATAATAATTCTCATCCTTTGATATTAATGCCGTAACCGGCATACAATAAAAACGAAAATATGTTCGAATAATGATTGCGTATTACACTTCAATATGATATACTATATGTATGAAAGAAAATCTAATACATTATAGAACTTGCGTGTGTAATATCAACTACCATATGGTTTGGTCGGTGAAATACAGACGGAAGATATTAACCCCAGAAGTTGAGAAATACCTACAGGAACTCGTGCAGCAGATAGCTGACGATAAGGGTTTTACCGTTCATTTATTTGAATGTGGTGAAAGTGATCATGTTCACTGTTTTGTATCAGCTCCACCAAAGCTGTCAATAACAGCCATTATCAAGTATCTGAAAGGGATCACAGGCAGAAAATTATTCGAACGTTTTCCGGAAATAAGAAACCAGTTGTGGAAGGGAGAACTGTGGAACCATTCCTATTATGTGGAAACGATCGGATCCGTATCTGAGGAAAATATTCGCCGTTATATTGAACATCAGAGCAAGTCGTATTAATTCAATGTGAATTGTAAATATTCATATGCATGGCTGTCTGAAGGGGGAAGGAGAATGCTGTTGTCGCACAGAACATCTGTCAATATCCGGCCGGAATATTCTAATATTATAGGGCATATGTGTTACGCTGCTTCCAAACTCTGGAATGTCTGCAACTATGAACGCCGTCGATATAAAGAATTGGGGCTGGAGAAGTATCCTGACTGGTACTATCAGAAGAAAGCGCATAAAGGAGATCTGTGGTATAGACAGCTTCCGTCCCAGACAGCGCAGGAGACTTGCAAGCAGTTGGATAAAGCCTGGAAATCATTTTATGTCCTTAAAAAGACCGGCGGGATCAAAGTGCCAAATCCTCCGCGATTTAAACAGGACAATATACCGATCACTTACATGCAGATGGGAATCCGGCACGAGAAAGGCTCCGACCAATTGCGGCTGTCTCTGTCAAAGGATCTGAAAAGCTATATGGAAGAAGCTTATGGGATTCATGAAAAATTTCTATATCTTGAAAATAAGATTTTCAGGAACATGGATCACATAAAGCAGCTGCGGATCTATCCACCGGAAGATGGAAAATGTGACCTTATCGTTATTTATGAGGTCAAAGAACCAGAACCGCTTTCCCAGAATGGCCATTATTTATCAATTGATCTTGGAATTCATAATCTGATGACCTGTTATGATTCCGGAAATGGAAGGACTTTTATTCTAGGAAGGAAATATCTTTCACTGGAAAGATACTTTCACAAAGAAATCAGCAGGGTTCAATCAATATGGTATGCACAGCAGGTGGAAAATGGCATAAAATATCCCCGATCATCGAAACACATCAAGAGACTTTATCGGAAAAAACAGAACGCAGTAAAGGATTACCTTCATAAGGTGACCAGATGGTTTGCAGAATACTGTAAAAAAGAAGGGATAAGCTGTGTAATCATAGGAGATATCCGAAATATCCGTAAAGGAAAAGATATAGGGCACAAGACAAACCAGAAGTTTCACGGACTGCCGTATAATAAACTTTATATCATGTTGGAATATAAACTAAAACTGTATGGAATATCACTGACAAAACAGGAAGAAAGCTATACCAGCCAGTGCAGCCCGTTTTCACCAGAAGTATCAAAAAGATATGCAGAAGCATCAAACCGAAAAGAGCGGGGCATGTATATAACGGATGGAGTAAGATATAATGCGGATGCAGTAGGAGCATTTAATATTCTGCGGAAATATCTTTCCGTATCTGGAAAGCAGAAAGAACTGTCCGTAACCAGACTAAAGAATCCAGAAATAATAAAAGTAGCTGTATAGCCGAAAGGTAAGCAGTAGTGGTGTCATGGACGCACCCTGAAAAAAGGCGGTATCCCGCCGGATTTCAGATGCTCTGGTAACTTAGTTGCCGAGTAGTTCACAGTGTATTTGGATGAATTATCACTAAAAAAGTGACAAACACAATCAAAAGAATCGTTCAAAGAATCAACAGTGAATAAAAAGAAAAGTAATTAAAATAGGATAGGAGAAAGCATCCTCATGAAACGAGATGACTTAATTATCGTGCGCGGCGGCGGCGATCTGGCGACGGGCACGATTTATCGGCTCTGGTCGGCGGGACTCCGGGTGCTGGTGCTGGAAATTGAAAATCCGGCAGCGATCCGGCGTCAGGTGGCTCTGTGCGAGGCGGTTTATACGAAAACAACGGAGGTTGAGGGGCTTCGTGCTGTCCGGATTGACCGGTACGAGGAGGCAGAGGCGGTCTGGCAGGAAAATGGGGTTCCGATCTTGATTGATCCGAAGGGCGAGTCGATTGGAATACTGAAACCGGCGGTTCT
Source organism: Otoolea sp. (assembly GCA_050875065.1). Taxonomy (GTDB): domain Bacteria; phylum Bacillota; class Clostridia; order Lachnospirales; family Lachnospiraceae; genus Otoolea. The sequence goes on from JBNMLY010000019.1 coordinate 20,447, forward strand.
GATCGATGCGATTCTGGCGAAGCGGAATCTCGGAACCCGCCGTGACATGGCACCGCTCACGATTGCACTTGGTCCGGGATTTACGGCGGGCGAGGATGTGGACGTTGTGGTGGAGACAAAACGTGGTCACCGGCTGGGACGAATCATCCGCGATGGCGCTGCTATTCCAAATACGGGGATTCCGGGCGTGATTGGTGGATACGGCGCAGAGCGGGTGATTCATGCACAGGCAGCTGGCATTTTCAAAAATGTGCGTGCGATCGGCGATATCGTCGAAGCCGGGGACACGATCGCGGAGATCTGGCAGGAGGATGGGACGAAACTTCCGGTTCAGACGCAGATCACGGGGATTCTGCGGGGACTTTTGCGGGATGGTTATCCGGTGACGGAACATTTCAAGGTGGCAGATGTCGATCCGAGAAAAGAAGAACTTTCCAACTGTTTCCTGATCTCGGATAAGGCGAGATGTATCGCGGGAAGTGTGCTGGAGCTGGTGTGTGCGGAGTTGTGGAAGTAAGCAGAATTTAAGAAATAGAAGAGTGCCTTTGGATGGTTTCTGAGAATGAATCATTGGAGGGCATTTTCTTATTAGACAAAGAAGAATTGACCGAGCAGAAAGTAAGCACGGGAATGTGTAGAACAATCGGGATTTTATGCAGAAAACCAGGCACATTTTGCATTTTATAAACCTATTGACATACTAGGAAAAAGGGAATAAAATAACATTAATTTATTTTACAAGCAAAATAAGAAAAATTTTCAACATACCATTTGAAAAACTACAACTGAAAGGAAGAGACAGCATGGCAACAAAGATATACCCGAAACTTTTTATGAAAAATACTGCCGAAGATTATTTACAGGCGGCGATCGATACGGCGGAATGGATTGATACCCTGGCGATCAAGACGGAGCACGGACGTATCTGGAAAGCACTTCCGGATGGACAGGACGGCTACCGCGAGGATGTGCCGCTTTTTACCCCGAAGAGTATGTATGACGGATCGGCCGGAATCGGTATTTTTCTGATCCGCCTGTATGAAGCGACGGGCAATCAGAGATGGCTTGACGAGGCAGAGGAAGCGGCGGCGCACATTATTGCGACGCAGGTCGGACCGGAATGGTATGACAAGACGCTGCATTCTGAAGTAAAGGGCATTATTCCGGTACCGGGCTGGGCAGCAGGTTCTTACAATGGACCGGTCGGTGAGGCATATTTCCTGGAGGATTTATATCAGGTAACCGGCAAACAGGAGTACCGTGATTTTGTACTCCGGACGGCGGATGTGCTTCTGGAAGCGGCAGTCCGGGATGAAAAGGGCTATCATTGGAGCGACCAGGAGGATATTACCGCGGACGGTGGTTTTATCGTATTCTTAGACATCCTGTACCGGAAGACAGGCATTCAGAAGTATCTCGACGCAGCCTGCGAGGCGGCAGATGTGATCGCGAAGGATGCGCTGGATTCCCCGCACGGCGGAAAGTTCTGGAAACTGCTGGATCTGTCGATGATCGATTTTGAGAAAGAGACAACCTTCCCGAACTGGTCGCACGGAACGACGGGTACGGCGTGGATGTTCGCGGCACTCTATAAAGATACGAAGAAACAGGAGTATCTGGATCTGGCAAAGGCCGGTCTGGAATATGCGATGAATATCGCAGTCGGTGATGAGAACGGACGTCTGATTCCGTATCAGGATCATCCGGTAACGGGACCGACCTACGATAAATATTATCTGAGCACCTGCCACGGACCGGTTGGAAGCACGTTAGCATTCCGAGAGCTGTACGACCTGACAGGCGAAGAGATTTATAAGAAATGGACGATCGAGCTTTCCAGAGGTATCGTGAAAGCGGGCGCACCGGAGAAGCACTCCTGGGGATTCTGGAACTGCCAGTGCCAGTGCTGCGGCACCGCGGGTATTCTGGAGCATTTTGCGGCGATGTATGAGTACACGGGAGAGAAAGAATTTTACGATTACATGATCCGCACCGCCGATGTGATGCTGTCGGATTCCGACCACCGCACACCGGGACAGCGCACCTGGTACGATAGCTGGTGGCGCACCATCCCGACCCGTATCGTCAGCTATGTGGGCCTGTACGTTGGCGTAGCGGGCTGCGCGTCCTCCCTGCTGCGTACGTATGCAGCGATGAAAGGAAAGAAACTGACGAACCTGTACGAGTATCATTTCTTTGAATAGAAAATAGGCAATCGGTCGGATGATTTACATAATTCTCGCAGAGAATGCATGAAAAAACGATTTGTGATTGTGAAAACAGTAAACAGGAAAAACACAATTTTAGAAGAAAGGAACGGGAACGCATATGGCAAACATACATCATTCACTGGCAGAGCTGGTAGGACATACACCGCTGATGGAGCTGGATAACTATGAAAAAGCACTGGGACTTCCGGCGCATCTGCTGGGAAAACTGGAGTATTTTAATCCGTCGGGAAGTGTGAAGGACCGGATTGCGCTGAATATGATTCAGGCAGCGGAAAAGGATGGAAAGCTGAAACCGGGCGATACGATTCTCGATTTTACCAGCGGCAATACGGGAATCGCCACGGCGACCTATGCCAACGCGAGAGGTTATCACTATGCGGTTGTGATTCAGCCGGGCGTGTCGATGGAGCGTTCCCTGATTCTTAGAGCACTTGGAACGAATCTTTTACAGGCTCAGGATGTGCCGGGATTTATGGAGATGCTGGCAGAAGGGCTGACGATGAAGCGTCTGGACGAGGTGCTGGGTACATACGCATCGGAAAAGGGCTATTATTATATCAGCCAGGCGAGCAATCCGGCGAATATGAACGCGCATTATGAGGGGACAGCCCCGGAAATATGGGAGGACACCGACGGAAAGGTGGATTATGTGGTTGCCTGTGTCGGAACCGGTGGAACACTGGCGGGACTTTCGAAATTTTTCCGCGAAAAGAACCCGGATGTGCGGATTGTCGGCGTGCAGCCGGCGGAAGCATCCCGGAGAACGCCGGAACATCCAAATCCAAATGTGATCGATGGTATTTTAGTCTTTGACGGTGTCAAAAAGAGTCTTCCGACCTATTTTGATGAACAGAATCTGCCGTATGATGAAGTGATTGAGGTAGTTGCGGAGGATGCATATGCGACGGGAAGAAAGGTAGCACGGACGGACGGCCTGTTCCTTGGACAGTCGGCGGGTGCGGCAATCTATGCGGCCACGCAGGTAGCGAAGCGTCCGGAGGCGGCTGGCAAAAATATCGTCATGATGCTGGCGGACAATGCGTTTAAATATCTCTCGACGCAGATGTATAAGATAGAAGATTAGAAAATTTGAAAAAAACTGTCGCTTTCGAAGATTAGAATGATATGTCTCGGGAAAATAGAGCATATCAGAGAGAGTCCTCGAAAGCGGCTGTTTTTTGTTTCAAGATAGATGTTAAAATTTTAGATTACGTTAGCTTATAAATTTACTTTCCAAAATACGCCTTGATCTCCGCCATCCGCTCCTGCTGACAGACTTTGAATGGGCAGCGCTTGTTGCAGTGGCCGCACTGGATGCAGTCGGAGGCCGTTTTTTCAAGGGTCAGATAGTGATCTCTGGCAAGTGTATCGCCCAGCATGGCTAGATCGTAATATTTGTTGATGAGCCCGATGTCGAGTCCGGCCGGACATGGATGACAGTGCTTGCAGTAGACACAGGTTCCGATGGAATCATCCGGTGTGAGTGCGCTGATAATGGAGTAATCGCGCTCCTCCGGTGTGGCGTCAAGATAATGCAGGCTTTCTTTGAGCTGTTCGATATTTCCAGGTCCGCCGAGCACGGTCAGAACGCCCGGTTTGTCGAGGGCATACTGGATACACTGGGCCGGGGTCAAGGCCTTGTGGAACGGTGATTTGCGGGCGTCGAGAAGCTGTCCGGCGTTGAACGGCTTCATGACAGAAATACCGACGCCTTCTTTTTCGCAGCGCTGGTAGAGGCGCTGGCGTTCGCCGGTCGTTCCGATCGAATAATCGCCCTGTCCGTAGTCGTACATCGGATTGATGGAAAACATGATCATATCGAGAAGATTCATGTCCAGAACCCGG
>JBNMLY010000020.1:0-24364 GCA_050875065.1 Otoolea sp.
ATCTTATCGATCTCATCAATGAAAATGATACCGTGCTCCGCTTTCTCCACATCATTTCCAGCCGCTGCCCGAAGCTTGGAGACTACGCTTTCTATATCATCTCCGAGATATCCCGCTTCCGTAAGCGCCGTCGCATCCGCGATGGCCAGCGGCACATCCAGCAATCTTGCCAGCGTCTTGACCAGGTATGTCTTTCCGCTTCCGGTCGGTCCCAGCATCAGGATGTTGGATCTTTCAATCTCCGGCTCACCGCCCTGCATTTTCTGTGCCGCCGCGCTTGCCGCGTTCGTTTCTGCTTCTGTATTCTCATTTGCCCGAATCTCGTCCTGCTGCCGGAGAATCACACGCTTATAATGGTTGTAGACCGCCACCGAGACTGCCTTCTTCGCCCGCTCCTGTCCGATCACATAGGTATCCAGCTGTGCCTTGATCTGATGCGGCGCCGGAACGTCTTTCATCGTCAGGACTTTCTCCGCTTCCTTCGCTTTGCTCTTTTTCTTGATCTTATTTTTCTCCGGGATCTCCGTATTCGGCATCTGCATGCCCGCAAAATCATTGAGATTCATGTTCATAAACGGCATATTTTGAAGCTTTGAAAAATCCATCCCCGACTTAGAAATCGAGTCAAATGCTTTCTGCATACACTCATGGCAGAAATTCATCCCGCCCGGCATCGTGATCATCTCTCCCGCCTTGCTCTCCGGGCGGCGGCAGACATAGCAGATTTTCTCGTAGTCGTCGGAATGATCCGTGCTGGTTTTATTCGTATTGGTTTCGTTTGTATTGGTTGTCGTATCTATATTCTGGTTATCGCCCATATTTTTATATTTCCTCCCATCTGAAAGCACCCTTTCATTTTATCATAGCTTGCGAAAAACGTAAATCAGAAGTCAAATAAGGAATTGTGCATCCAATTTCCACGAAGCATAATAAGTAATTTCATCTCTAAAATAAAAAGGCAGATATTACCGCCAGCCCCTTAATTCTTTAGAGGACACATCAGCGGTTCATCTGCCTTTTTACTATCTTTTCCTGATTCTATTCATTTCTATTCTATCACAGTTCCATTTCTTCACAATTACTCTATTTTTTATTTATCTTCCCAACTTTCTCTGCGGACTCGCCTGTGACTCACTCTGACTATCCTGGTTCTGAGGCATATCACTCTTGGAACCCAGAGTAATCTGAACCTCCCGCTCAACATAGCTGCCATTTTCCAGGCTCTGGACAGTCATGGTAACCGTCGAACCAGCCTTATAGTAGGTCAGAAGTTTCTTCAGATCATCACCGTTTTTCACTTTCTCACCGTCAAATTTGGTAATAATATCGCGTTCCCGCAGATCCGACTTGGACGCCGCACCGCCCGCAACAATCTTGTATACATAAATTCCTTCCGGCATACCGTATGCCTGTGCCATCTGACTGTCAATATTTTGGAGCTGGATTCCCAGATAGCCCTGCTCCGCCTCATCGACCGCTACTTTTGTCGTCTTTGTCATCAGATCACTGATAATATCTTTCGCCTGTGAAATCGGAACCGCATAACCGATCCCTTCCACCTCTGTATCTGCATACTTCGCCGCATTGATGCCGATGACTTCACCGTTCATATTTAGAAGCGCGCCACCGCTGTTGCCTGGATTGATCGCCGCATCAACCTGCAGAAGTGTCCGTTCCACATTATTGATTGTCACTTTTTTATTTAAAGCGCTGACATAGCCAACTGTAACCGACTGCCCTTGACCCAGTGCGTTACCGATTGCCACAACGCCCTGCCCCAGTTTCAGTGAATCCGAATCGCCCAGATCCGCCGCCTTGATCTGTTTTCTCGTCTCCTCCGGGATATCCGAGAGCTGTACCGCAATGACCGCCAGATCCGAATCCGAATCCGTTCCCTTGACCGCCGCTTTCACGCTTTGATCGTCAATAAATGTAACCGACAGTTCTTCCGAATCTTCCACCACATGATTGTTCGTGATAATCAGAAGTTCCGTATCATTCTGCCCAGCGATGATACCAGAACCGCTGCTTGGCACCTCATATTGCTGCTGACCAAACAGCCAGTTATTCTGCGTATATATCATCTTATTGTTGATCGCCACTACCGACGGCATCGCTTTTTCCACAATCGAAGAGACATCATTGCCGATCGACGCCTGTGCTGACGCATTCGTACTGTCCTGCGTCTCCTGCGCAACCTGCCCGATCGTCTCCTGTGATGTCTGTGTACTGCTCTCCGAAATCATTTTTGTTGAAAGGGCATTGACTCCCGCCATCGTTCCGCCTGCTACGCAGCCAAACAAAACTCCCGACAGGATAAGCGCAGCCACTCTTTTTCCATGCTGTCCGGACGCGTGTCCTTGTTTATTCCGTTCTTCTGGAATATACCCACGTTCTGGCTGTCCAGACGCCTCTCCGTCTTTCTCCGTCCCTGTCTGGTTCCCGTCCAGATATCCACGGTAACGCGAATCATGGTAGCCACCATACCCGGACGCTTCCCCTTTTTTATTGTTCTCCTCGTACGTCTCCTCAGAATACGCACCTTCCGTATAAATTACATCCTGATCATGTCTCTCATTCTTCTCATCATACATATATCCATACCTCCTGTTCTCAGGAATGATTGTCACTTTACAGCCATTCTGGTTCTGGACAGCAAATATTTTTTTTGATTCGATTTTGCTGCCCTCTATTTCTTTACAGAAAACAGTCTACCAATTATTTGTGATATATTTGTGAAAATAAAATCATAAATATGTGTTTTTATCCTTCCTCATTCTGCTTGTCAGCTCCCCTATCCTCCTGTATACTTAGATTATAAAAGCTACAATCTATCAATTTAAGAAAGGACCATTACATCCATGATGAATACACAGGCAGTTGTCCATATCCGCAAAGGCGAGGCCCGCTCGCTGAAAGCCGGCGGAATGTGGATCTATGATAATGAAATTGAACAAATTGAGGGTGAGTTTGAAAATGGCGACATCGTCCGTGTCGAAGACTTTGACGGTTACCCGCTCGGATGCGGTTTTATCAACACCTGTTCCAAGCTCACGGTGCGGATGCTTTCCCGCAAAAAAGATACCATCATTGACGATGCTTTTATTGAAATGCGCGTCCGCAACGCCTGGGAATACCGCCGCCAGACGGTTGATACCAGCAGCTGCCGCCTGATCTTCGGCGAAGCAGATTTTCTGCCGGGCATTGTGATCGACAAATTCTCCGATGTTCTGGTTGTTGAGTCCCTAGCGCTCGGTATCGACCGCCTGAAACCGCTGATTCTGGAAAAACTGGTCAAAGTACTGGAAGAAGACGGCATCCACATCCGCGGCATTTACGAGCGCAGCGATGCAAAAGTCCGTTTGCATGAGGGCATGGAGCGCTACAAGGGCTTCATCGGAGAACCATTTGATACAAAGGTAGAAATCGTTGAAAACGGCGTCCGCTACCTGGTCGATGTCAAGGACGGTCAGAAAACCGGCTTCTTCCTCGATCAGAAATACAACCGGCTGGCCATCCAGCGCCTCTGCCCGGGCAAACGTGTTCTGGACTGCTTCACCCACACTGGTTCTTTCGCCTTAAATGCAGCCGTTTCCGGTGCCAAGGAAGTCATCGGCGTGGATGCGTCCGAGCTTGCCATCGCACAGGCACGTGAGAATGCAGAATTAAACGGCGTTTCCGATACTACCACCTTCCAGTGCGCGGATGTCTTCGACCTTCTTCCAGAATTAGAGGCAAAAGGCGAAAAATTCGACGTCGTGATCCTCGATCCGCCTGCATTCACGAAGTCCCGCAGTTCCGTTAAGAATGCTATCAAGGGTTATCGCGAGATCAACATCCGCGGTCTGCGGCTGGTAAAAGACGGCGGCTACTTCGCCACCTGCTCCTGCTCCCATTTCATGACGCCGGAACTCTTTACAAAAGCGATTCAGGAGGCCGCCCGCAGCGCCCACCGCCGCCTGCGCCAGATCGAATACCGCACCCAAGCGGCGGATCACCCGATTCTGTGGACGGGAGACGAGACTTCCTATTACCTGAAATTCTATATTTTCCAGGTCGTAGACGAGAAATAATCTGAACAAAATAACCTTACCAAAAGCTGCCAAAAACAGGCGTTCTTTCGTGTTCCCTGATGATTCATCTGTTTCTCTGGGATACAGAACCCGTCCTTTTTGGCAGCTCTCTATTTTTATACTGCATTTTCCCAAGATCATAAGTTCTCATTCATATCTATCATATTTATTTCGTTATACCTTTTTGTCATATCCCTTAAAGCTGACAGGCATTATACAAACCGCTTTTTCCATGCTACCATGAAATCAGAAAGCAACACCAGATCAAATACAGGAGGCGTTTAAGTAAAGTATGAAAGAAGTACTTGAACAGGCCGTTGCACTGGGAAAAACACACACCGATGAAGGCGAAGTTGCCACCTACATACCAGAGCTTGGGAAAGTAGATGGCAGTCAGCTTGGGGTTTGTGTCTTTCGGAAAAACGGCGAACGGATTTCCGTCGGAGATACGAAAGTCCGCTTCAGTATTCAGAGTATCTCCAAAATCATTACCCTGGCAGTCGCACTGGAAATCTGCGGCTTCGACCAAGTCTTTAAAAAGGTAGGCATGGAGCCGACCGGCGATCCATTTAACTCGCTGATGAAACTGGAAAATACGGACAGTTCACCCTACAACCCGATGATCAACGCGGGCGCCATCGTAGTGGCAAGCTGCCTTGCTTCCGAGATAACCTTCGAAACAATGCTCGATACCGTCCGCGCACTCTGCATGGATCCGGACATTGACCTCGACAAAAAGGTCTATCACTCGGAAATGACCCATATTTCCCGCAACCGGGCGATCGCCTATCTGCTGGAAAGCAAGGGATACATTGAGAAAAACAAGGATGTAGAAAACAGCCTGCATTTTTATGTCAAAATGTGTTCGCTCAGCGTGACGGCAGAAAGCCTTGCCGGACTGGGACTGATTCTCGCCAACGACGGCGTCCATCCAGAGACAGGGAAACGGCTTTTGAGCAGCCAGACCGTTCGGATCGTCAAGACAATCATGTTTACCTGCGGTATGTACGACGGCTCCGGCGAATTTGCCGTCCGGGTCGGCATCCCGTCCAAGAGCGGCGTCGGCGGCGGTATCTTATCGGTGGTAGACGGCGAGATGGGAATCGGCATCTTCGGACCGGCGTTAGATAAAAAGGGGAACAGCGTCGCCGGGGAATGTGTTCTGGAATATATGTCACATGAGCTGCATCTTCATATGTTTGATCCGCAGCGGCACACTTTATAGCAAAAACGATATGTAAATTGTATGAGAGGGGTATTTTAAAATGGCAGATTTATACGCAAAGATAATCGGCACAGCCAGCAACTATCTTTACAGCTACGTGTTAATCATCCTGCTGGTAGGCGGCGGCATCTATTTTACCATCCGCACCAAAGGGGTACAGCTTCGTTACTTACTGGAATCCATCCGGGTTATCCTGGAACCTTCTGACAAGGAAGATGAGTCCATTTCCGCCTTTCAGGCATTGATGGTTTCCACCGCTTCGCGCGTCGGCACCGGAAATATTGCCGGCATCTCTACCGCCATCTGTTTCGGCGGTCCGGGCGCTATCTTTTGGATGTGGATGACCGCGATTCTCGGAAGCGCAACCGCATTTGTAGAAAGTACACTGGCACAGATTTACAAACGCCGTGCCGAGGACGGAAGCTGCTACGGCGGTCCTTCCTACTATATCGAAGCCGTTCTGAAAAAAAGATGGCTGGGCGTTCTCTATGCCATTTTCATGATTTTAACCTACATGGTCGGATTTAACCTCGTTGCATCCTTCAATGTGGCAGACTCCTTTAAGGTATATGGCTTCTACAATCCAAGCCTGACTCCGGTTCTCATCGGTATCATCCAGGCCGTTATCTTCGGTATCTGCATCAGCGGCGGCGGCAAACAGATCGCCAAAATTACCGGTATTCTCGTTCCGGTTATGGGCGGTCTCTATATCGCAGCAGCCCTCCTGATGATTCTCCTTCATGGAAATCTGATTCCAGCGATGTTCGCAAGCATTTTTGAAGGTGCCTTCGACATCCAGGCTATCTTCGGCGGATTCATGGGTTCCGTTGTGATGCTCGGCATCAAGAGAGGTCTGTTCTCCAACGAGGCCGGTGTCGGCGCCTCCGCAACCGCAGCCGGTTCCGCGGGTGTCAGCCACCCGGTCAAACAGGGTCTCGTTCAGGTATTATCCGTATTTATCGACACCGTTGTCATCTGCTCCGCAACCGCATTTTTACTGCTCTGCTCCGGCGTTGCACCGAGCGCAGACATGGCAGGCATGGCATATGTACAGGCCGCTATGAACAATGTATTTGGCACCGCAGGTGTTATATTTCTCACGTTTGCCCTGATTTTATTTGCCTTTACCACGCTGCTCGGCAACTACTATTTCGCTGAAACCGGCATGGCTTACCTCTGCGGAAAGACTCCAAGCAAGCGCATCCAAATTACCCAGAGAGTGATCGGTATCGCGATTGTCCTCATCGGTTCCGTGGCGAGTCTCGGCATCGTATGGGATACCGCCGACGTCCTGATGGGACTGATGGCCGTCATCAACGTACCGGTTATCTTCCTGATTGCCAAACCGGCGCTCCGCTGCCTGGAGGACTACCGGGCACAGAAACAGGCTGGAAAAAATCCTGTCTTTAAAGCGGCTGATATTGAGTTGAAAGAAGAGACGGATTTCTGGAATTAATCTTTCATTTCCATCTTTTACATAATAAAGGTGGGGACTTCGCTCCTAAAATGAACCGAAGTCCCCACCTTATGGCATCGAACCCTTGACCGTTCGATGCCGTTTTCATAATCACATATATCTATTTTTTTCTCATCGTCAGAAGTGACAGATCCTCCGGCTTCCGATCCGGATAAATCTCCTCAAACAATGACTGGATAAATTCCCGCAGACGGATATTCTCACATTGAAGCGCATGACAATAACCGCTCATCTCCTCCAGCTCCAGGCGCAGACGCCGCATTTCTTTTCTTTCTATTTGATTTTTTATTTCCGTCGCTCGCTTTACCGTAAATTTTTCTTTTTCTCCCGAAAATACCATCCGAACTTCCCGCATTCTCTCTCCCCCTCTTTCTGGTTCTTTGACTGATGTAAACCTTTGTCTGTGAATATTGGTTGAATACCGGTTCGTACAATGTCATTTTTGCTATGATGATTTTACCTGTTTTTTCATACTATGTAAAACTGTCTTTTATTGTATAACTTACGTATATTTTTTGTGGAATAATCGTCCTACAAAATTCATCCATTCCATGAATCTTATTTTTCATTAATTGGCCTAAATTCAGCAAGACCAACTCACGTCGTCCTTCAAAATTCATCATGGCCGGATCTTTTTTTGTTGTTACCATTTTTACCTGTATTTTATACCAATATAAACAGTTCGGATTTTTTTCTTCCATCTGCTATCTTTATTCTTGTAAATCTTGAAAGAAAATGTCAGGTTTTACCGGATCAGGGGGCATTCGTTGATCGGGTTCGTTTCTGCATACAGGTTTACGGAATCTATATGCTTTTTGAAACAACATTTTTAGAAGGGGGAAGTGTAGCATATTTTCTTTCAATCTGTTTTACAACTGATATTCTCAAAGAAAGGAAGATTCCTATGTTGACAATCGAATTGGATATTTTCCAATCCTGCGCCCTGGTTCTCTGGATTGGAAAACTGCTCAAATCAAAAGTTGATTTCCTGAACAAATATTGTATTCCGGCCCCGGTTGTGGGCGGTACCTTATTTGCACTCCTGCATCTGGCGCTCTATGCCACCGGCACACTGGAAATCGTCTTTGACACCACGCTTCAGACAGTTTTCATGTCTATCTTTTATTGCAGTGTTGGATACAGCGCCTGCTTCCGACTCATCAAAAAGGGCGGCGCGCCTATCTTTCTGCTTTTAACCTTGACGGTTGTTATGTGTGCGATTCAGGATATCGTCGGCGTCAGCCTTGCAAAGGTATTTGGTCTTGAACCGCTTCTGGGACTCTGCGTGGGTTCTATGCCGTTGGTCGGCGGACATGGCACCAGCGGTTCCTTCGGACCATTCCTGGAGGAAAATAACGCAGTCATCGGTGCCGCTACCGTTGCACTCGCTTCCGCTACCTATGGTCTGGTCGGCGGCAGCATGATGGGCGGCCCGATCGCACGTGGCCGTGTTGAACGCAAGCATTTAAAACCAACCGATGATGCAGTCCTGGTTCAGGAAAGTTCCGAAATCCCGGTCATTAACAAAGCCCGCTTTACCAACGCAGCCGTCTTTCTGGCTGTTGCCATCGGTGTCGGCACCTTTGTTTACGCTGGTTTCAAGGCAATTGGCTTAACCTTCCCGACCTATATGGGCGCAATGCTCTGCGGCGCGATTTTCAGAAATGTATTTGACCTGAAAAAGGATATGGATCTCCCGCTGGATGAGATCGACACCATCGGTGAATTATCCTTAAACCTGTATCTGGCGATGGCCATGATGGCTCTGAAGCTGTGGCAGCTCGCTGCTCTGGCACTCCCGATGATCGTCATTCTTTTGATTCAGACTGTGATCGTCGCCCTGTATGCAAACTTCGCTGTCTTTAATCTCATGGGACGCGATTATGAGGCCGCTGCTTTCACCACTGCTTTCTGTGGTTTCGCTATGGGTGCAACCCCGAACGCGATGGCAAACATGAAAACACTGGTAGACCGCTATGGTCCGGCTCCAAAAGCCTTCTTCGTCGTCCCGATCGTCGGAAGCTTATTTATCGACTTCTTTAACTCATTGATTCTCATGGGCTTCATCAACGTATTCGGTTAAGCCAGTTTACCAACCTATTTTTTACATATATTACACTTCCAACGTTCTCTTTTGGAAAGAGAAAAGCAGGCGCATCCCATCTTGCTCCGGAATGCGCCTGCTTTTTCCAAACTATCTTATTTTCAAAAAACGTTTTAATAGATTTCATGCTCCATCTTAGCATAATCCTTAAAGAGTTCCAGGCATTCTTCCCGATCCAGCTCTTTTCCATAATTATCGGTTCCGTCTTCGGTGCTGTTCCACTTCTGGTAAAAAACTTCATCTCTAAAACCAATCTGATCTGTGTCATTAATGTTACATCCATAGTAGACTGCATCGATATTGGACCACAAAATAGCCCTCTTGCACATCGGACACGGCGCCGCGGTTGTATAAAGGGATGCCCCTTTCAAATCATGGGAACCAAGTGTTTTCGAAGCATCCCGGATCGCCTCCATCTCTCCGTGGCAGGTAGCATCTTTTTTAGCAAGGACGCGGTTATGGCCTCTTCCAATAATCTTTCCATCCTTTACAATCACGCACCCAAACGGCCCGCCCTCTTTTTTCCGGATTCCTTCATATGCTTCCTGAATTGCGATTTTCATATATTCTTTCTGTTCCATATTAATCTTTCCCTCCTGATTGTCTCTCCTATATCCCAAATTTTGGATATTTTTACTTCTTGCATAAAATTTTGCATATCATCGCTTAAAACTTTAACTGGCACCCAAGCACACAAAAATAGAGATTCCAACCGTTTTATCAGAATCTCTATTTCTTATATCCACACTCTTGTAAATAGCAACTTTGATTGTTACTCCTGCTCATCCTCTTTCAGCACATACGGCGTCATCTGGTATACATAGTAGTTCAGCCAGTTTGTATACAGCGTGTTGGACATATTTCTCCATTTCAGAACCGGCATGGAGAACGGATCGTTGTCTGGGTAATAGTTGCACGGTACCGGCGGATTTAAGCCCTTTTTCAGGTCGCGGTGATACTCGTTATTTAATGTCATTCGATCATATTCCGGATGTCCCTGAATGAAAATCTGGCTTCCATCCTGATTCATTACTAAAAATACGCCTGCTTCATCCGATTTCGCCAGAAGCTGCAGCTCTGGATGCTTCAAAATGTCCTCCTCCCGATCTTCCGTATAGCGGGAATGCGGACAGTAGAAGTAATCGTCCAGACTACGTACCAGCGGCACTTTCCGATTTAAAAGTCTTTGTTCATAAATGCCGGAAAGTTTTTCTTTTCTCTGATGCTTCGGAATGCCATAATGATAATACAGTCCCGCCTGCATCCCCCAGCAGATATGAAGCGTCGAAGTCACGTGAGTCTTGCCCCACTCCATGATCTTCGTCAGCTCATCCCAGTAGTTGATCTCCTCAAACTCCATATTTTCCACCGGCGCACCGGTGATAATCATACCGTCAAAGCGCTTGCGGCGGATCTCATCAAAGGTCACATAAAACTTATTTAAATGCGTCTGGGACGTATTCTTCGAAACGTGCGTCTGGAGCATCAAAAATGAACAGTCCACCTGCAGCGGCGTATTCGAAAGCGCCCGCAGCAGCTGCGTCTCCGTATCTTCCTTGATCGGCATCAGATTCAGAATCAAAATCTCCAGCGGACGAATATCCTGGCTCATCGCCCGATCCTCATCCATCACAAATATATTCTCCGATTCCAAAATCGCCTTCGCAGGAAGATCCTTTTGTATTTTAATTGGCATGGTTGTATATCCCCTTTTTATATAAAAATTCGTGTGAATTTTTGGATTCTATATATACTGACATTATTTGTTTTTATTTATACAAAACACTATCAGTATCCTTAATCATAGCACAAGCTGCTTAAAAAAGCCAGCCAGATATAAACGTAAAACAGCTTTCACATTCACAAATAGGAATTTTCTGAACTGAAAATTCCGTACGATATAGTAGTGGCAGCAGCTTTTGCCGATGCTACACCGGTCCTTGGCGAGGTCTTTCCGAGCCTAGTACCGTTGCGTAGGCGCAAGAGCGCAAGCGTTTTCTGTAGCTTTTATATCTGTCTGGCGTCCGGCTTTTTCAACTCTCTTACAGTTTCAAAAACTCCTCCTCCGAAAGAATCGGCACTCCTAATTCCCGCGCCTTCTTATTCTTCGAGGAGGCCGACGCCACATCATTATTGATCAGATAATTCGTCTTGGACGTCACGCTTCCGGTCACCTTTCCGCCGCGGCGCTCGATCAACTCCTGCAGCTCCTTCCGGTTTTTGAAATGTTCCAGCGATCCGGTAATGACAAAATTCATTCCCGCAAACGCCTCATCCGCGCCTTCGCCGCCTTCTTCCTCGTCTGCCTCAAAGGTCAGATCTGCCAGCAGGTGATCGACGATCGCATTATTTTTCCCATCTGCAAAAAATGCGGTCCAGGCCTGCGCCAGCACCTCCCCGATTCCGTCGATCTCCACCAGTTCTTCCACCGTGGCATGACGCATCGCATCGAAATCATTTTTAAAATGACGGCAGATCATTTTTGCATTTGCCAGGCCAATGCCCGCAACTCCCAGACCGTACACCATTCTCGGCAGCGTCGTGTGAGATGCTTTTTCCGCCGCCGCAATCAGGTTATCATACGATTTCTGCCCGAATCCATCCATCTCAACGATCTCTTCCCGATACCGGTCCAGATGGAAAATATCCGCATATTCATGAATCATGCCGACGCCGATAAACTTCTCCAGCGTGGCCTCCGAAAGCCCTGCAATATTTAACGCATCGCGACTTGTAAAGAGAGTAAAACTCTTGATCTTCTTCGCCTGGCAGTCCGGGTTCGTGCAGTAAAGCGATTTTACATCGTTGATCTGGCGGATCTCCGTCTTTCCGCCACAGACCGGACATACCTCCGGAATATCCCGTACGCCGCTGCGTGTCAGGTTATCCGCGATCTGCGGAATGATCATATTGGCCTTATAAACCGTGATCCGGTCGCCCGCTCCCAGTTCCAGCGCCTCCATGATACTGATGTTGTGGACGCTGGCGCGGCTGACCGTCGTTCCCTCCAGCTCGACCGGCTCAAACACCGCCACCGGGTTAATCAGTCCCGTTCTCGATGCACTCCACTCAATATATAAAAGCTTTGTCTCCTGAATCTCATCCGCCCACTTAAATGCGATCGAATCGCGCGGGAATTTGGCCGTCCGTCCCAGCGACTGCCCATAGGCAATATCGTCATACAAAAGCACCAGGCCATCCGACGGCGTATCATTTTTTGCAATCGCCTCGGAATACATTTTGACTGTTTCCGGCAAAGTCTCTTTTGTCACCTCATGGTACTCTACGACCTCAAATCCCTGCGTTTTCAGCCATTCAAACTGCTCTTTCCGCGAATTTTTGAAATCGACGCCATCCGCTTTAACAAGGCTGAACGCGTAAAAATGGACATGGCGCTGCGCCGTGATCTCGCTGTTTAACTGACGCACCGAACCGCTGCACAGATTTCGCGGGTTCTTATATTTCGCATCGACATCCTCGATCTGCTCATTGATCTTCTCAAAATCGGAATACCGGATGATCGCCTCACCGCGCAGGATGAGCTCGCCCTGGTAGGAAATATTTAACGGCACATTGACAAACGCCTTTGCATTGGCCGTGATAACCTCGCCGATCTCTCCATTGCCGCGTGTAACCGCCTTAACGAGTGTTCCATTCTGATAGGTCAGTACGATCGTCAGACCATCCATTTTCCAGGATAAAAGCCCTGTCTGATCGCCGAGCCAGTCAACCAGTTCTTCCACACTCTTTGTCTTGTTTAACGAAAGCATCGGCTTCTCATGGCGCTCTTTTGGAAGCGCACTGACCACCTCATAGCCTACATTCTGCGTCGGGCTGTTTGCAAACACGATTCCCGTCTCTTTTTCTAATGAAACCAGTTCATCATAAAGCTTATCATATTCAAAGTTGCTCATGATCTCCCGGCTCTCCTGATATTACGCGCGCCCGGCCGCCCGCAGCGTCTCTATCAGCTCCCGTATCCGTTTTGTCTTGTCCTCTGCCATCTATCTGACTCCACCTTTCCCATCGCTCTCTCCAACTGCCTTTGAATGCTTCATGTGAACCTGCGCGGACTGCCAGGAAACACTGTCTTAGCTGTTCTGCTTTCCGTTCAACATATCTTCCAGTTTCTGTCTCTCTACCGCCGTCACTTCCCGGTATTCTCCCGTCTTCAGCCCGTCCAGCGTAATGTTCAGCATCCGGACGCGTTTTAACATCTGTACCTGATAGCCCAACGCCTCGCACATACGGCGGATCTGGCGGTTCAGTCCCTGCGTCAGGATGATCCGAAAACTCATTTTGCCGGTCTTTTCCACCTCGCACGGACGCGTCACAGTGTCCAGAATCGCCACACCGGCTCCCATTTTCTGGATAAAATCATCCGTGATCGGCTTGTCCACCGTCACCAGATATTCTTTCTCATGCCCGTACCGCGCCCGGAGAATCCGGTTAACCAATTCCCCCTCATTCGTCATGAGAAGCAGCCCTTCCGAATCCTTGTCCAGCCGCCCGATCGGATAGATCCGGACCGGATAATCTAAAAATTCCACGATATTTTCCGCCCGATCTTTGTCGGAAGTCGTACAGACAATCCCCCGCGGCTTGTTGAGCGCTAAAAGCACCGGCGCGTCCTTGCCGGACACCGGCACGCCATCGCAGGCCACCTGCTGTCCCGGCATCAGCTTCTGCCCTACCTCTGCCACACGCCCGTCGATCGTCACGCGCCCATCCGCGATCCGCCGGTCTGCCTCCCGTCTTGAGCAGATGCCAGCCTCGCTTAAGTAACGATTTAAACGAACGCCTTCCGCCGGAATCTGGGACTCCTGTTTTTCGTTTTGTGCTGGTTGTTTGTATGATCTATCCTTTTGATTTTTTTGCATTTTATTCATCTCACCTGGTTTTATTTCTACCTCATAATACATTGAACGAATTTTCTCCTGGCTGCCTCTAGAGCATCCCCCCTAATGCTGCAACACCATGCACCACATCGGTGCCGACACCATCGAAAGCAAAGTTGTAAATACTACACACTTCGTTGCAAACACTTCATCTCCCCCGTACTTTGCCGCTAAAATCGCGGTGGTGCTGGCCGCCGGCATCGCCGCCAACACCACCGAAATTCCCATTACCAATGTATCAATGTGGAACAGCACACAGCCTGCCCACACCATCGCCGGAATCAGGAGCAGACGGACCGCTGCATAGTAGCAGCCAAGTGGCGTTATCATCGTTTTCATATCTGCCTCTGCCAGAACCGTTCCGACAAAAATCATAGAAATCGCTGTGTTTGCTTTATTTAAGCTATGCACCGTATCTCCCAGAAATCCTGGAATCCGCACCTGCAAAAGCATCAGTACAAAACCAAGGAACACGGAGACAATACATGGATGCGTACAGACTTTCCAGATCAAGGTCTTTCGATCCGGCGCTTTGGTAAAATATGTCATTCCCAGAGACCACATCGCAGTTCTCTGCGGAATCAGATAAAAAGAGGCATAAAAAAGCCCCATCGAACCAAAGATCCCTTCTGCCACCGGATTTCCCAAAATCCCCGCATTGGACGCCATCGTCGCATATTTGAGAACCTTTTTCTTTTCCTCCCCGACCTTCGGGTACAAAACTAGATTTAACACATAACAGGCCACCTGAACCAAACACGAGACGAGCAGCGCCTGTGCGCTGCTCTTTAATATATCCATACTTAGTTCGACTTCAAATGACTCGATGATACTGCACGGAAGCGTCACGAAAATAACCAAATCCGCAATCACGCGTTTCCCCTCTTCCGTGATAATTCCTTTTTTCTTTAAGAATGCACCGAGAATCATCAGGGAAAACAACATTCCCTGCATCCGGTACAAGCCATCTAAACTCAACGTATGTCCTCCCTTTTGTCTCTGAACCTGTTTTCTTTTTCGCGAGTCTACCGGACGGACGCGCCCGTCCCTCCGAAATTTACTCCCTCCCCCGGATCAATGATGATTCCTGTATCGGTCTTTGTTCCCGGTTCACTGCTTCCCTTCGGGGAACCACTCCCAGACGGCTTATTCTGACCCTCCTCCGTCTCTCGACTTCCAGAAAAGTCCGCAGAAGTATCGCCCGCCGGTCCCGCCTCACTGCCTTTTGAGCCATTCTCCCTCGACGGAAATAGATTTTCCGAACGGCTCTCCTCTACCGTCCCCGGTTCTTCCCGCTCCTGCGATGCCGATGAGGGATTCAGCTCCGATTCTCCATTTTCATTCCCGCCATCCTGGCTCTGCTCTTCGCCGCTCTCCTGGGTTGGCTCTAAAATGGAGAGGGTGGTTGCCTCCGATGTTTTTGGCTCTGCTTTCGTCTCGGACTTTTTCGTCGATTGAACCCCCGTGTCCGACACAATTTTCCGGCTAATACTCCGAACTGTCTCCGTCGGTGCATAATCTTCATCGCCAAACAGGAAATGATGCAGCTCAATTACATTACTTTCCAATGTCTGAGGAATCACACAAGCACCTTTGCGCCCCATATTTTTCTCCTTGCGATCCGTCGGAAATCCCGTCGTCTCCGTCAGATGGTAACGGGTAATGTTTCGCCCCATCTTTAATAAATCGTTCATATCAACACTGGTCGCCACCTGTGGAAATACCGTCTGCACGATATTGTTGATCGTCGCCCAATCCGCCTTTTTCATCTTCTCAAAGGCAAGGGAAATGATCTTTCTCTGGCGCTCCGTGCGGGCATAGTCTGTATCCATCAGGCGGAGACGTCCGTATGCGACCGCCTGCACGCCATCCAAATGGTTCATTCCGGCCGATTTTAACTGTCTGGAAGCAACCCCGGTCGCCTTAACTGTTTCTGAAATAAACGCATTGATATAATAAAACTCCGATTTCGTGATCTCCACATCAATTCCACCTAAGATATTGATCGCATCTGCAACCGCTTTCCAGTTGAAGGTCGCGTAGTCATCGATATCAATATCCAGGTTCTTATTCAGGGCCTTAACTGCCTGCTCCGGTCCTCCCTGCATATAGGCGGCATTGATCTTATTGTAGGTATTTTTATCACTGATATTCAAATACGAATCCCGGTACACCGAAACCAGGCGGATCTCACCAGTTCCCTGATCAATATTGCAGAGAATATTCACATCCGAATTGTTCCCCTTTCCAACCGATGAATTCCGGCTATCTACGCCAAAAATCGCGATTGTCCAGTATCCACTCATCTGCTCCTGCTTCTCCTCCGAGATCTCTACATTTTTGATATCATCTGGATTCCACGGTAAACGCTGTATCCGATCCAGCTGACTGCTGATATAAGAATATCCCGCAAAACAGAGAATTCCCACTAACAGCACGAGTTCCAGAAAAATAATTTTAAGTTTACGCTTTTTCTTCCGACGTGCCTTTACTTTGGCCGGATCCGAATAAATATCGGCCCGATCAAGATTGTTGGCTGTTTTCGAATTTCTATATTCCCAATTGCTTTCCGATGTCTCTTGTTTAGCGTTCTTCTGGATTCGCCGCGCATCTTCTCCCGACGTCTCACTTCGACGGCGTTCCCCGCTTCTTCGCTCTGAAAAAGAATCCGTTATCAGTGTCAGACCGTCCTCATTTAATTCTGGTTTTCGAGCACGGCTGCGGCGCTGTTTAGCCCCTTCTCTCTCTTCTTCATATCCCATGTGGTTTTCCTCATTAATACGCGTTTTTATTTATAAATCCCTTAAAAACCGTCAAAAACATGATTTTAAAATCAAATCCCAACGTCCAGTTTTCAATATAATACAGATCATGTTCGATCCGCTTCGTAATCGAAGTGTCGCCCCGGTAACCATTGACCTGTGCCCATCCAGTCATTCCCGGACGTACTTGATGTTTGATCATGTAACGCGGAATTTCTTCCTTAAATTTCTCAACAAAAAACGGACGTTCCGGGCGCGGTCCAACCAGGCTCATATCACCTTTCAAAACATTAAAAAGTTGTGGAAGCTCATCAATGCTTGTCTTCCGTATAAACTTTCCGATCGGGGTCACCCGCGGATCCCCCGGCGTTGTCCACTGGCTTTTCTCTTTCGCCGCCGACTGTACCGCCATTGAACGGAATTTATACATCTTAAACGGCTTATTGTGGAGCCCTACCCGCTCCTGACAGAAAATAACCGGTCCCGGAGAAGTCATTTTGATGATAACTGCTACAATCAACATGATCGGCGAAAAAAGAATCAGCGCCATTACTCCTCCCACCAGATCCGTGATACGTTTTACCGTTGCATTGAGCAGATTCGTAAGTGGGACATGGCGAATATGGATCACCGGCAATCCCTGTAAATCCTCCATAAAAGGACGGGTTGGGATAAAATTATAATAATCTGGAATAAATTTTGTATGCACACCTGACTTTTCACAGCCTGCCACAATTTTTTCTAACTTCCCATACTCCTGAATACTCAGGGTAATGGCAATTTCATCCAACGTGTTGAGTGCCAGAATCGTATCCAAATCGTTAATCTTTCCGATCACACGCACTCCTTTATATTCTTTGCCCCATTCCTCATGATCATCCAGAATGCCGCGTATCTTATATCCCCATTCCGGGTTTGCATTCACGCGGTCAATAAAGCCTTCGGCTGCGCGGCTATAACCAACTAAAAGCAGATGTTTCTGATTATACCCCTTAGAACGCATCGACCGGAGGATCATCCGCAGAATATTCCGCATCAAAATTTCAGCAAACAGATTGAAACCAAAAAACAGGAATACCATCGGACGGGAAAAATTGTGGAAATATTCATTTTTACCACCCAGATAAAGGATCAGTGAGATCACCAAAAGACCGATGACGTTGGCCTTAAAAATATTGGCCAACTCCACCCGTCTTCCCTGTACCCTCTTCGGTGTATAAAGATGAAAACACACATATAAAATCAAATAAAACGGTACAATAAGAGCACCGGCCGCCAGATAGACGACCGCCATCGCACTCTTATTATGCCCTGTTACATTAAACCACGACGTTCCATTGACTATAAACCATGCCAGCGCATAGGCACATATAATCACACATGCGTCCAGCACTACATGAAAATGGTTGAGCCGTTTCTGGTTATCTTTTATCATAGTACATCACCTGAATTCAGATTAGGCTCCCGGTCCCGCCGGGCCACTCGCCCCAGAATTTACCTGACTTTGAATCTCTTCTGCCGGGCTCTTCACACTCGAATTACCCGATGCTCCCGGAGAGCTCTGCCCTGACGTTTCTGTAAAAGCACTTGTTCCCGCTTCCGTACCAGCCCCGGGTTTCACAATTGATGTTGTTTCAGACGTATTTCCACCCGGTCCGGATATCTGGGCATCTGCTTCGGTTGTCTTATCTGTGTAATTATTTTTACCAGATGCGGTTGGAGCTGCCGCCGTTCCCGGTCCATTGCTGCCCCTGCTTTCTTCTTCTCCCCAATCAATCCAGTCTTCATCCGGGTCCAAGCTTTCGTCCTGACTAGGCATGCTTGTACTCTCTTCCGTCTTGGATTCTTCCTTGCTCTCTTCCTCAGATTCTTTCGATGCACTGGTCGATTTCTTTGCAGCAGCCTCGGCCGCCGCTTTCGCAGCTGCCCGGCTGGCTTTCCGCCGGATATATGACTGAGCTGTAACACCCTGATCCACTGGAACATGTCCGATCAATTTTGCATTTTTAGTAAGTCCGGTTACCTGCGCAATATGATTGCTGTATTCTTTCACATTCGCCGGGACCTGATAATCTGCTTCATCGAACAGGAATTTGTGCAGTTCCTTTACATTATACTCTAACGTCTGTGGAATGACACAGTCGCCGATCTTTCCGACATCCTGTTCCCCTCTGGCCGCCGGGAAACCAGCCGTCTCTCCAATATGGAATTTGGTAATTCGCCGTGCCAGCGGAATCAAATCGCCTACGTCAATGTTCGTAGCAAGCTGCGGAGTAATCGTCTGGAGCAGACAGTTTAAAGTCGCCCAGTCTGCATTCTTTGCTTTTTCAAACGCTTTCTGTAAAATAATTCTCTGGCGTTCCGTACGCGCATAATCCGTGTCTGAATAACGAATACGGCCATACGCAACCGCCTGAATACCATCCAAATGTACATTCCCTGCATGGGTCAGCTGATACGAACCGATTCCCGTTTCCTTTACTGTCTCCGTGATAAACGCGTTGATCCAGGAAAACTCTGCATCACTCAGTTCTACATCCACGCCGCCCAGGATATTAATGGCGTCTGCAACCGCCTTCCAGTTAAACGTCGCATACTGCGTAATATTAAGTCCCAGGTTCTTATTCAATGCCTTGACTGCCTGCTCCGGACCGCCTTGTGCATATGCGGCGTTAATCTTATTATAGGAGTTTTTATCATTGATATTCAGGTAACTGTCACGGAATACTGAAACCAGACGGATCTCACCCGTTTCCAGGTTAATATTCGCAATCATATTAACATCCGAGTTTGTTCCTTTTCCGACGTTCATTGTTCCGTGCTCACTTCGCGAATCGACGCCAAAGCACGCCACCGTCATATACCCTTTCATATCATCAATCTGTTCCTGCGACAGATTAACGTTCTTAACCTGCTCCTCATTAAACTCTATTTGCTGCAGAGAGCCAAATGTCCGATGATAGATATACCAAAGCCCTCCACCGAGAAGCATCAGTATAATTACTGCAATCTCCAATGCGATAATCATATGCTTCTTGCGGCGCGCTGCCTTTCGGTAATTGCTTGTACGGCGTCCGGACGTTCCTCTCGTCCCGCTGCTTTTCGTGCTGCTAGAGCTGGTCCGTCTCGTCGTTCCCCCGCTGGTACTTCTTGTCCGGGTACTCCGGCTGCTGTCCGTGCTGCTTCTTTTCCGGCCAGCTGACGAAACGGAACTGCTATAGGACGAACGGTTCGTCTGCCCCGTCCGGCCGGTCTGGCTGCTTCTGCCCTCACGGCGCGCCCTCATACGCTCCAGCTCATCATCCTGATAATTCATAAACTACCTCATCTTTCACTTTCTTGTCACTGTCCATATACTACGTGGCCAGTAACCTTCCTCTTCGCCGCATCTTCCGAATTCTTCCTCACGACTCGTCCAATCCAGCTTTCCTCCTTACGGTTCAAACATTGCATAGATCAGCAACGGAATTTTCCAGGTTTTCGCACAGCACTTTTCAGTCCAAAAATGCCTACTGTGAACAGGAACCCTTTTTCTCGATCTGTCTTAAGGTAAATTCATAGACATAGAGAAATGTCCCGGCCAAAAGCTCCAGCTCGATCGCCAGATAGTTTTTCAGCCGTTCCGGGCGGTACGCCACCTTTTTACAGTTCTTTGCCGTCCGTATGCCTTCTTTCAGACCTTCCAGATAATCTTTTCCAAACCCGAGTTTCCTGAAAAATGAATATTTCACGAAAATCCCCGCTGCGATCGGAACCGCATTTATGATAAGCTGTAAGCACGGCATATTTTTATAATTCAGATACACATTGTTGCGCGCCGCCAGCTTAACTTTGAATGAATTGTACTTGGAACCGCTGGTTCCGCTTCCGACGTGCCATACCAGCGCCGCCGGGCAGTATATATTGTCATAACCCGCAATCCGGGCTCTATATCCCACATCAATATCTTCCAGATAGGCAAAATGCATCTCATCAAAATAGCCTATCTCCTCAAATACCTCTCTCCGGTAAATCGCCGCACCCGCGCACGCCGAGAAGACCCGGCTTGAACGGCGGTAATGTGACAGATCGCGTCCCACGCCGCGCTGGTACGCCCAGCCAAGCAGGGAGTACATATCGCCTGCATCATCCAGCTTGTCCGGATGGTACATCTGAATCATCCGGCTGCTGACGGAAAAGATGCGCTCCGACTGACCGATCGCCCGCACCATCTCCGCCACGAAATACTCGTCCACCCGGACGTCATTATTTAAAAGCAGCACATACGGTGTATCTGCCGCCTTGATCCCGACGTTGACTGCGCCGGAAAATCCCGTATTTTCCGGCAGGAAAATCGTATCGATCTGATGTTCCTTCAGCCACTCCACGCTTCCGTCCGTCGAACCGTTGTCCACCACCATCGTCCGGAAATTCGGATACGTCTGTGCGTTCAGCGAACGGATGCATTCGTCCATAAATTTCAGCCCATTATAATTGGGAATAATAATTGTCGTTGTAATCTCCATCCCGGGTTATACCTCCAGATGATACGGTTCTCCGATTTTCTCTTTTTTCAGATCCCTGAGCGCGAAATTCGATTTGCGCAGCGTCAGGTTCGGATTGTAGTAAGGATCTCCATTTTTAAGGATCTCCGGCCAGCGCTCCGAGAAAATCTTGATCTCCCGGTTAAACCGCGCCACCTTCTCCGGCGTATCCTCCAGTCCTCTTGACTTCGACTCA
Organism: Otoolea sp.; assembly: GCA_050875065.1. GTDB lineage: Bacteria > Bacillota > Clostridia > Lachnospirales > Lachnospiraceae > Otoolea. Next base: position 21,259 of record JBNMLY010000020.1, read on the forward strand.
TAATGATACAGCAATGCGTACGGATTGTAAACCACTAAATGATTCGACGCCCGCACTTTCATACAGTAATCAATATCGTTAAACGCGACCGCCAGCTTCTCCGTAAAGCCGCCGACCTCGTCAAATAAAGCTTTTTTCGTCATCAGGCAGGCCGCCGTCACGGCACTGTAATCCTGTGTGCTCATCGCGCGGTGGAAATAGCTGTTTTCCGCCTTGTGAAGCCCGATAAACGTGTGTCCGGCGATGCCGCCAAAGCCAATGACCACACCCGCATGCTGAATCGTATCATCCTGATAGAGCAGTCTCGCACCAACCGCGCCGACGTCCTCCCGCTGGCACAGTCCCAGCATCTCCTCGATGAAGTTCTCTGCAATCAATTCAGTATCGTTATTTAAAAAAAGCAGATATTCGCCCTTTGCAAAGGTCACACCGAAGTTATTGATCGCCGAATAGTTAAACTCGCGCTCCCAGGTCACCACATGGACATTGGAAAATTCCTTCTGAATCTTTTCATAATATTCAAAGGTTTCCTTCTCCGTGCTGTTGTTTTCTACAATGATAAACTCGACATTGCGGTAGGTCGCCCGCGTCTCGATCGCCCGCAGGCAGAGATCCAGATCGGCATGATGATCTTTATTAGGAATGATGATCGACACCAAAGGATTGCCCTGGATTTTATAGATAGAATGGTAAATTCCGTAGTCAACGCCCTTTTCTACGCGCTCCGCCTCGATGCCGACGCGCTTGTAATGATCCATGATCGCGCGTGCGCCCGCGTCAAATGCGTACAGCTTGCTCTCCGGGTTGCTCGCCGTCGAATCCTTGTGACAGCGCCAATGGTAAAGCACCTTCGGGATATGGCGGATCTCTTTCGCCTTCTCGGTACAGCGGAAGATAAAGTCATAGTCCTGCGCCCCGTCGTATTCCTGGCGGAAACCGCCCACCTGCGCCGCCAGATCGTGGCTGACTACAAACAGATGGCAGATATAATTGACGCTGCAGAGCAGATCAATGTTGAAATCCGGCTTGAAATGCGGATCAAACAGCGCACCGCCGTCCATATCCAGCTTATCCTCATCCGAATAGAAGCAGTCACATTCCGGATGTTCCTGCAACAGCTTCGCGCACTCATAGAGGGCGTTCGGCGTCAGCTTATCGTCATGGTCCGCCAGCACGATATAATCGCCGGTCGCCATGTCCATCGCCGCATTTGTGTTGCCGGAAATGCCTTTATTCTCGCCTAAAATCACGTATTTAAAGCGGCTGTCCTTCTTCGCATACTGCTCCAACACCCGCTCACAGTTTGGTCCCGCCGGACTTCCGTCCGCCACACAGACCTCCCAGTTTGAATACGTCTGCTCTGCGATCGAATCCAGCATCTCCCGCAGGAAGCGCTCCGGCGTCCTAAAGGCCGGGATCACGATCGAGAACTTGACCGGCGTGTCAAACACCGTCTTTCTCTGCGCCTCCAGCTCCTCCGCCGTCGGCTTCGTCAGCGAATACCATTCGCCATAATCGTAATCATTATCAATTCCCTGCAATTTGTGTTTTGATTTTACAAGCAGGGCTTTCAGGCCGTTTTCCTTCCAGAAATCCAGACAGACCCGCACCGTCTCCATATTCATCAGGTCGCGGATCTTCTGCATCCGCTTGTGTGCCACGCTGCTGCGCTTGCGGATCAGTTCTTCGTTATATTTAATGCGGATTTTGCGTCCCTCGCCTTTCGCAATCAGATAATAATCTTTTCCGCGTTCATACGGGAACTGGATATCAAATCCAAGCTCTTTTTCCACCGTGCGCCCAAAATAAATCTGGCTGACGTCGTCGCGGCGGGTCGCCACATACTGAAACTGGATCGGCTGATGTGCCCCATCCTCAACCTGATAGGTGATCTCCGTCTCCGGCGTCTTTCCGATCGCCCAGCCATTGAGCTGAATCGAATTTTCACGAATCCGAACTACATCGACATTACATTTCATGCTGTTTCCCCGTCACTTTCTTCATCTTTCTTCGGTGTATCTGCCGCCTGTCCGGCCCCGGATTTTGCCCCCGGTACGTCTGACTTCCGGCTGTCTCCGGCATTTTGCACTGGTGTATCAAAGTTCAACCGCTCTTCTTCCACTACCAGCGGTCTCTTCATGACCCTTGAATTGATCGATAAAATATACTCGCCCACCAGGCCGATGAAAAAGATCTGAACTGAACCTAAAAAGCACATTCCGATCAGAACCGGCGCCATACCTGCCGGAAAATCATACCAGTGAAGCAGTTTCATCACCAGATATACCACCGCCACGATCATGCTGATCGCCGCACAGATGCTTCCAAAGATCGTCGCCAGACGCAGTCCGACCTTCGTATAGGAGGTCACGCTGAGCATCGCGGCATCGTAGAGCCGATAAAAGTTGTTGTGCGTCTTGCCCGCCCGGCGCTGCGGCTGAATATACGGGATCTCCTTGCGTTTGTAACCAAGTTCCGCCACGATTCCGCGCAGAAATGGAGTCGGATCGTCAAGCTTCCGCAAAATCTCGATAAAATCGCGGTCATAGAGGCCCGAACCGGTAAAATGTTCGATCTGCTCGACGTCGGAAAGCTTCTTGATCATCTTGTAATAGCAGCTTCGCAGTGCATACATGATCGGATTTTCCTTGCTGCCCGTCTTGATACCGATGACAATCTTGTAACCATTTTCCCATTCGTGGACATATTTCGGGATCATATCCACCGGATCCTGGAAATCCGCCACCATGCTGATCACGCAGTCGCCAGTACACTGTAGCATCCCATAATATGGAGAATTAAACTGTCCAAAGTTCTTGGCATTAAAAATCGCCTTGATCCGCGAATTTTCGCTGCAGAGCTTCCGAAGAATCGGACGTGTCTGGTCCGTCGAATCGTTGTCGATAAAGACAAGCTCATAGTCATATTTCGGCAGGTCACGCTCCAGCGTCTCCACGACGGCCTCGCTGATCGGCCCTACATTTTCTTCCTCGTTGTAGCAGGGGATTAATATACTGATTTTTTTCATACTTTTCTGATTCCTGTCAATTTGCTTTTTATTTCATGGATTGCTTCGATTGGTTTTCCAATTAGACTCTTTCTCAAT